>JBFLXB010000040.1 GCA_040757335.1 Nitrospirota bacterium
GGGCGCCCGACCAGGCGCCCCCGCTCCCGTACGTCACGCTACAGCACTTTGATCGTCGTCGCAGTGGCTTGGCCGTCCAGGTCCCGATAGCGGATGAACACGCGCTTGCCGGGTTGCACGTCGTCGAGGGTGGCTTTGAGGTTCCCCAGTTTGATCCGCACCCGCGGCGAGAGCACGAACGTCCGTTCACCGCCACGCGCCTTGACCGTCACGGTCTTGGCCTCGGCATCCACGCTGACGATCGTGCCGGTGGCCTGACGAGACTGCACGGTCTGTTCCATCTCCGGCGCCATCTCCGACTCCACGGCCGTCGCTCCTCCGACTCCCGGCGCTGCCGAGGCAGTACCGAGACCCACCGTTGCCAGCGATAACGCCACCCCCATCACTCCCCACGCAATCCGATTCATGGCTGTCCTCCTTGCGGTTATCGCGAGAGCGCCCATCGCCCCCGCTCCTCGCGTGGGAACGTTGCAGACGGTATGCCAACGGAGGGGATGCGAAAAACACAACGCAAGAGTGGGGTTGGAACAGAAGTTATGATTGGCCGTTCGCAGAGGGTGAATGAACGGTAATGATGCCAAAAGCGAAGAGCGTTAAATCCCCCCCTTTGACAAAGGGGGGCAAGGGGGGATTTGCCCTCGGTCAAATGCCCCAGCCGCCGCTCAAATGAAGATTCCCACCATTGACGTACCGCGCCTCGTCCGACAACAGAAAGCGCACGGCGCTGACCGCGTCGTCGAGCGCGCCCACGTACCCGGCCGGAATATTTTTGACGACGGACTGGAGTTCGGACTCCGGCGCGCTGCCCGACGCCACGAACCCCGGAGAGATCGCATTGACCGTGATGCCGTGGGGCGCAAGCAGCTTGGCGAGCGAACGCGTGAGGATCAGGACACCGGCCTTCGCGATGTAATGCGCGGTCACCATGGGCTGCGCGATGTGCTGGTCGGCGTTCGCCATGGCGAAATTGACGATTCGGCCCCACTTCCGAGCCTTCATGCCCGGCGCCGCGGCGCGGGAGAGAAAGAACACCGGGTCGAGATTATTGGCGAACATCGACCGCCACCCATCGGGTGTTTCGTCCAACAGATTGACGCGGTGATACGGTCCGGCAGCGTTGATCAAGGCATCGACCCGTCCCCAGTCGCTTTCCACCCGTCGCACCAGGCCCTCGGCCGCCTCCGGATCCGACACATCGCACGGAACCGCCATGGCCCGTACGCCGTGCCGTTCGATGGCGACGCGCGTCTGTTCGGCTTCCGGCGCGCTGGTGCGATAACAAATCGCCACCGACCATCCCCGACCCGCCAGATCCAGCGCCACCGCCCGTCCTATGCCCTTGGCTCCGCCCGTGATCAACGCCACGCGATCGAGCATGTCTGATCCTCCATGTCATTTTGGTGGGAGTTTCAGACTAGATGGTTGGGGGGCGCAGGGTCAAGCACCGCTGCCCCTCGAACACGGGTGTAGTTACAGCGTGGGGTTCTGATTGATGATATAGAAGAAGCAGCCCGAGCAGGTGTCCGATGGTCCGATCGACAGCGGGACCGAAAACGACCAGGTGTCGCCGGGCCCGAGTCCGGTGTTCGCGGATGGAGAACCTTGCGGGACCGGGCATTCCGCGCCGTCGATGGTCGAGCAGGCGACGTCGACGACCAGCCCGGCGGCATTGCGCGCGGCAAAGACGATTTTCACGTGATACGTCGGCGCAAAACTGGGTGGACTCTGGTTTCGGATGGTGCCGGAATACACGACGCGCCCGTCGCCCGTCACGCCTTCGGTCACCGCCCCTTCGACGACCAGCGTGGCCACCGGCGGGGCAAAGGGTTGGCCGTTGTCCAGACACCCCTCGTAGAGCGCGCCGTCGCAGGTCGTGCTCGCCTCAATCCGCGCAACGCGATCGAGCGGAAAATCGTTTCGGATGTCAAAGCTCGCCCGTTTACCCGGACTGAGGCAGTTTTCCATAGTGGCCGACGTGAACGCGGAGAACCGAAAAGTCTCACCGAGAAGATCGGCGAACCCGGAGTTCGGGTTGGCCGGGTTGGTCAGAAGGTTGTCCGACGAATCGTACGAGTTGACCGTGACCCTGATGTTGCAGGCGACTTCGTTTCCGCTGTTCTCGACCTCCCCCAGGTAGCGAGCGTTGCCCATAGCATCGGTCGCACGGGTGACGCCTGCCTCACCACCGACCACTGCGATCGGAGGAGGCGGTGTGGGCGGGGGAGGATCGGGGTCGACCGACTGGATGTTGCCGCAGCCGGCGACCAGCGCGAGGGTGATCAGCCCAAGGGTGAAAGAACTGGACGCCGGACCAGGTAGGATGCGACGAGTCGCGCGGGGCGATACGACTGTTTCGCCCGGGCCAAGGACTCCATTCCCGAATCGTCCAACGCCGTGATCCACTCGACTCCCGTCTGCGCGCGGCAGAATTCCCGGAACAAGTATACCGACAACCCACGCCGCGCCGGGTCCGCGATTTCGAGCCACACCCCGAAGAGCGTGGGCCGCACCGGACCGCCCAGCGTGTACCCGGCAACCCGGCCATCGATCGTCACCGCCAGTCCCGACAGCCCCAGCGCACCGCGTTCGGTCAGCGCCACGCGGTGCGCCGACTCCGCATCCCGGCTCATGGCCGCGGCCATCGGGTCGGAGCCTTGACGGACCTTGGTGTCCCGCCACTGCCGGTAGAGGGACAGGCACCCCTCAACGTGCCGGTCGCCCAAGGCGTCCACAGTAAAGACCTGCTGTTTCACGAAATCATTCCAAGCCCACCGCTTTGATTTATAAGCGTTTCCTCTCAAATTGACGAGATCCTCGCGCCGGTACACGTACTCCACGGCGTGCGGGAGGACCTCATACCCGGCGACACCGAACCGGCCGCACTCAGCCTCGCTCACCCCTTCGATCCGGGCCGCGGCCCCCTGATCCTGTGCCGACGCCATGACCTCGAACCCCGCGTCCACGGCCGCGCGCCACTGCGTGGGATCGGCGTCCGGACCAGCCAGCGGCGGCCACGGCATATACATGTGGGGTCCATACGCGGCGAACAGGCAAAAATAGCCGTGGAGCCACGTCCAGGCATAACTGAAGTGCTCGCGCCAGATGTACACGCCGGTGAATGTCCGGGCCCCCAATTCAGCGGGCGCGGCATCCAAGAGCGATTCGACCCAAGACCGGTCCGAGAGCCGAAGCGGCTCAAGGGTTGCGGGAGCGTCGACGACGCGCACGTCGTCCTGGTACCGATTGATCAGGCCGGGGTTGGCCGCGAGCACCTCTGACAACGCGGGCTCACTCAGCCGGGCCGCGATTCGCCGCGCGTAACCGAGCAGTTTCGGCTCATGGACCGTGTCCTGCACATACGGGCATTTGTTGTCGAGACCGAGCAACCGACCCCGCCCCTCCTCATCGCGCATCAACGCCAGGGGGTACAACCGACAGTCGAGTGGCCGTACAGAGTAGATTCGGCAATATTGGGTCGCGGGGTTGAACGCCGGACAGATGTAGCCCTCGCCGGCCGGGTGCGGGATCAGCCGAATCTTCCCGCCGGCGGGGTCGGGAAGCAGGTCGGCATCGAGACCGGCCGCGATCGCGCGCTCGCGCTCCTGCGGCGTGAAATAGGGGCGCAGGAAACTCTCGCGCTCCGGAAACCGGCAGCACACGTCGCAGCGCAGACAAACGTCGCTCGGCACGATCTGTGGCAGGTCATCGCCCGGGAGGGCTTCTGACTTCGTTTGAGTCGCGGGTGAACCCATCGCGGATTGACGATAACACGCGCGGGCTCGCGGCTCAAACGCGTCGGACGGTCGAGCTACGACCGCCCTCGCGCCCGGATCTTTGCGTCGATGAACTCCCGGTGCGGAACGTGGAGCAGGTCGCTGATTCGGCGGATCAGGTGCTCCTCGTGCCGGTCCTTGTCGGCATCGGCGAACGCGACCCGCCACAAGAGCTCCACGATGTGGATCTTGTGCTCGAGGGAGAAGTGCTTGTCGATCAGGTGGGTGAATTGGTGCGTGGACGTGGCGGTTTGCGTTTCTTCCTCGGCCAGATTGACGATGACCTCGGTGTCGTGCTCGGACAGAGTAAACGTTCGGCGGACCGCCTCGCTGATCACCCGGCGCTCCTCGGGCTTGATATCGTGGTCGGCCCGCGAGACTTCGACCAGCAACGCCGCCGTGGCGAGTTGCAAC
Organism: Nitrospirota bacterium; assembly: GCA_040757335.1. Lineage (NCBI taxonomy): Bacteria > Pseudomonadati > Nitrospirota > Nitrospirota bacterium. Next base: position 4,188 of record JBFLXB010000040.1, read on the forward strand.
GCCCGCTCCGAAGACTCGGGCGCAACGGCCGCCGCCCCGATCCGCTTGTCGAAAAATTCTTGGATCGCTCTCAACATGGCTCCAGGTTCCGGTGGATGGTGATGAGCGGCAGTATAGTGCCTTCCCCAGCCTTCTTCAAGCACGGGCGCCCCTCGGCGAACGAAGACCCGGCGACGAAACGCAATTGACACGACCTCGCGCGCTCGCGTACCGTAACGGCACTGACGAGATGACGCCCCCTATCGAATCACCACCGTCCTTCTGGAACCGGCTCCCGCGCCCCATCATCGGCCTATCTCCGATGGACGGGGTGACGGACGCGGCGTTCCGTTTCATTGCGGCACGCCACGGCCGCCCCGACCTCATCGTAACCGAGTTCACCCACGTTGAGGGGATCTGCCGGGGCATCCCCGCGGTGTTGCGTCACCTGGTCCATCACGAGGCCGAGCGCCCGGTCGTGGCGCAGGTGTTCGGGTCGGAACCCGACGCGTTCTACAAGGCCGCACACGTGGTCGCCGCGCTGGGCTTCGACGGCCTCGACATCAACATGGGATGCCCGGACAAGGCCGTGGCCGCGCACGGGTGCGGCGCAGCGCTGATCCGCACCCCGGAGCGGGCGCTGACCATCATCCGCGCCGCGCAGGCCGGGGTGAACGACTGGGCCTCTGGCCAGGAGCTCGGCGCGCTGGGGCTCCCCGCCGATACCGTGGAATCGATCGAGCGCATGGCGGAGGTGCGACGCGGAGACCGGCCTCGGCGACTGATCCCGGTATCCGTGAAGACCCGCTTGGGATACGACCGGGTGGTGGTGGACTCGTGGATCGCCGCGCTGCTCGACGCCGAACCCGCTGCGGTCTCCATTCACGGACGCACGCTCGCCCAGCGCTACCAAGGCGAGGCGGACTGGGACGCGATCGCACGCGCCGCGGCCCTCGCGCGCCGCACCTCCACGCTGCTGCTCGGCAACGGCGATCTCATGACGCCTGCGGACGTGGTGCGGCGCGTGCGGGAGACCGGCGTCCACGGGGTGTTGATCGGCCGCGGAGCACTTGGTAATCCCTGGATCTTTCGATCCAGCGACGCGATCCGCACGGCGTGCGCCGACCCCGGCACAGACGATCCCGACCCGCCGCGAGTCGAAGCGGCCGAGCGGTGGCGCGTAGCGCGCGAGCACGCCGCGTTGTTCGATCGCCTGCGCGGCCACGTACCGTTCACCGTGATGCGCAAACACCTGGGCTGGTATGTCCGCGGGCCGGAAGACCGGCCCGGGCTTCGGGCCCGACTGGTCCAGGTGCGCGACCTGGCCGAGCTGGACGCCGTACTGGTGGAGGCGTCCCCGATGTGCGTCTAGCACGCCCGTCCATGAACGGCCATCTGCGGCGTTGTCGCTGCGCATCCGCTCCTCACGTACGACCCAGTACGCTGCGGTGCGGTGCTCGCTCCGCCTTGCATCTGGCGCGTTCCTGAACGGGCGCGATTGGCGGGACTTGAACAGGTTCTTAATCCTCGCGTCAACGTCGCCTCGTCGCCGGGAGCTGCTCGCGCGGCTCGGCGTTCCGTTCGAGGTGGTGCCCCCTCGGTACGAAGAGGTCGTCGAGCCGCACGAGCCGGCCGAGCAACAGGCCGTTCGTTTCGCGCTGGGCAAGGCCCGCTCCATTGCCCGACCGGACGCCGTGGTGATCGGCAGCGACACCCTGGTGGTCGTGGATCACCAGATCCTGGGCAAGCCGGTGGACCGAACCGATGCGGAGCGGATGCTCACCTTGTTACAGGGTCGCGCCCACCGGGTAGTCACCGCAGTGGCGTTGGTGGCGCCAGGCTGTTCCGACCAGGTGATCGTGGATACGGCCTGGGTCCACATGCGCTCGGCCAGCCCCGAGGAGATCCAGGCCTACGTGGAGACCGGAGAGCCGATGGACAAGGCCGGCGCGTATGCGGCGCAGGGCTTAGGCGCCCGCTTCATCGACAAGATCGACGGCGATGCCACCACCGTCATCGGCCTACCCCTCCTGAAACTCGCCGCCGCCCTGCGCCAAATGGGGATCTCGCCGTCGGTCGACGCCGCACGGTGACCGACACGAGCCCCTAGCAGTACCGCCGAAGGCGGAGCCCGTTCAGGAACGCGCCAGATGCAAGGCGGAGCGAGCACCGCACCGCAGCGTACTGGGTCGTACGTGAGGAGCGGATGCGCAGCGACAACGCCGCAGATGGCCGTTCATGGACGGGTTCCTACGCGGCGTTGCTCGTCAAAATAATGCGCCACCCCCTCCGGCGTCGCCGCGAACCAAAAGGTATGCTCGGGCGGCGCGTCGGGGTTGACCAAGTGTTCGCGCTCGACCACGACCAGGAGCGCGTCGATCTCTCGCTCCGCGGGAACATACGGAACCGCCGGGTCCGAGGATTTCACGTAGGCGGTCACGAGTTGGGCCGTCAACAATCGTTCGAGGATCGTCATCTCGCGTCGCACCAGGACCGCGCGGTTGGCGAGCCCAGGCGTCAGCCGCTGAAGCGTCCACAGGAGCTCGGTCGCTCCGCAGTAGTCCTCGACACAACGGCCCAACACGGCCAGTTCCGCTTGATCCAACGGGGGCGCACTCATCCTCGCCTCACACGATCAGCAGCCCCGCGCGGCGGAGCTCCCGCCACGCGCGACCTTGCGACCACGCGGCGAACGCGCCGGGACCCGGGAAGGTGGCGGCCAGGTCTCCGAGCGTTGGATACGGCCGGCCTCGCCGATTCCTCGGCGACGCGGCCATGACCGCATCCGCCAGCCACTCCGCGATGGGCTTGCGCAGCGGGACAGTGGTGGACGACGTCCGGCCGTGAACCGCGAGGCCGACTCGGCCGCCGGCTCCGGCTGGCGCGAGTTCGACCTGCTCGCCGATCCACACCAGCCGGGAGGCGGGGTCGGTTCCCGCCGGCTCCGTGGAGTCCAATGCGCGCCGTACCGCGGACCGCGAGACCTTGGGCCGAGGCATCCGGTCGTCGAACCATTTCCGCACGTCGTCATCCAGTCCCACACCGTGCATGTAATGATACACCGCGCGCGCCAGGCCACGACCCAGTGCGTCGAGATCGCCCGAGCAGGGGTCCCGGTGCGTCAGATCGTTTCGCGCAAACACGTCGGCGGGAAGCGGATCGATTGCAATACCGAATGCGTTCGGGCTGCATCCCACCGGGCTGTGCACCGTGGCGGTAAACCGGTGCCAAAACCCGGACTGGACCAGATCCTCCGCAAAAAACTGGCGTACGCGCTCGAGCGCATCCATCGTCTCCTGCGAGGTTTCGGTGGGAAAGCTGTACATCAGGTAGGCGTGGACCATGATCCCCGCGCGGGTGAGATGGTGCGTGGTCCGCGCGGCCTGGGCCACGGTGACGCCCTTGTCCATCAGGGCCAACAGCCGATCGGACGCGGTCTCCAGTCCCCCGCTGACCGCGATGCACCCCGACGCGGCCAGCAGCCGGCACACGTCCGCGGTGAAGGCGGCTTCGAATCGAATGTTGCCCCACCAGGAGATGAGACGACCGCGTTCCAACAGCGCGATCGCCAGGTCCACCAGGCGCGCGGGAGGAGCCGCCTCGTCCACGAAGTGAAAGCCGCTCTGGCCGGTCTCGGCGATCAAGGCGTCGATGCGATCCAGGAGGAGAGCGGCCGACGCGGGCTCGTACCGCTTGATGTAATCGAGGTCCACGTCGCAGAACGCGCACCGCTTCCAATAGCAGCCGTGGGCCACGGTGAGTTTGTTCCACCGCCCGTCGGACCATAGTCGGTGCATGGGATTCGGCACCTCGACGATCGACAGGTACCGGGACAGATCGAGCCCGACGTAGGTCGGCGTGCCGGTGTGCTCGAACGGGATATCGGCTTCTCCCGCGCCGTCATAGTAGACGACCCGATCGCGGACCCGCGCAAAGGTTCGACACAGCGAATTGACGTTACGCTTGCCCGCAAGGAGGTCCAGCAGGCAGAGCAATGGGCGTTCACCCGCGTCCAAGGTCACGTAATCGACGTAGTCGAACAGGCGCGGCTCGGCGAGGTCGCGCAGCTCGGTGTTGGCGTACCCGCCTCCGAGCACAATGGGCACGTCGGGCCAGGCCCGGCGCAGGACCGCGGCGGTCCGCAGCGCACCGTACAGGTTGCCCGGAAACGGCACGGTGAGACCGATCAAGTCGGGCCGTGAGCCGCACGTTAGTTCTTGCACCCGCGCTTCGAGCAGCCTTGTTGCGAAGCCGGGCGGCGCAGCAAGCGCCTGCGCGAGCGGATCGAACGACGGGGCCGATGCGGCCAACTGCTCCCCGTACCGGCTCAACCCCCACAATGGATCCACGGTCGACGAGATCAGGTCGCTCAGGTCGTCGAGGTACAGGCTGGCTAGGTGCTTGGCGCGGTCGGTGGTGCCGAGCGAGCCGAACGCCCAGTGGTCATCCTCGCGGCCGGCCAGCCGCGGTCCCTCCGGGAGAAATCCACCCGCTGCGATGCGTGTGGCGAGCGTGGGATCACGCCCTTGCAGAAACGTGACGACCGGCTCGATGGTGCCCTGATACGCGTCGGCCAGATCAAGTGCTTGCTCCACGGGTTCGGGCCATGTTCCGCCGCGCTCGCGGATCATGTCAAACAACCGAGTCAGCCCGGAGTGCGAGAACACGGCCAACGCCGTGTCGAGGCTCAGATCGGCCTGCGCCGCGTCAACGCCGCGCGAGCGCAGGAACCCCGTCAGGTAACTGGTCGCGGGATACGGCGTGTTGAGCTGGGTGAGCGGCGGCGTGAGCAGGAGGACGCGCACGCCGGCATTATACGGCCGGGACCGCGCTCAGGAGAAGCGCGACGCCGAAGGAACGTCGAGTTCGCTAGGGGCTGTCCGCGTGGATCTCGATGAGCGTGGTCCGCCACGCCGCGTCGTCGCCGAGTTGGCCCGCGTCGTTGAGGCCCCAGGCCCAGAGCGCGCCGTCGGTCTTGGTTGCGATGGTGTGGCCATACCCAGCGGAGACCGTGGACCACAAGGTCTCGGTGCCGAGTTGAGTTGGGAGGGGCTGGCAACAGATGGGCAAGCCGGTAACGGGGTCGATCGTCTCGTATCCCAGTTGACCGAACTCGTTGCTTCCCCACGTCCACAACGTGCCATTCGATTTGACGCCTGCGGAATGAGCGGTCCCGCCCGCGAGGGATCGCCAAGTCGTGGTCGAGTCGACCAGCATGGGAGCCCCTACCGTATCCTGGCCCACCGGCGCGACAGCCCCCACCTGGCCGAAGGAGTTGTCGCCCCAGCCCCACAATTCCCCGGCGCCTTTGAGCCCCAGGCTGTGCTGACCTCCGGCTAACACGGATTGCCAATCTGGGGTCAATGTGGCGGTGGATGCATCCAGCGTGATCTTGGTCGGTTCGGATCGGTCCGTGAAGGACCCGTCTCCGACCTGTCTGAATTCATTGTCACCCCAGGCCCAGAGCGTAAAAATCGCGATGCCGGGCGCAGGGAACTCCCGCTTGATGGCCAGTGTGTGATCCCCTCCGGCCGCCACGTTGATCCAGGCAACCGGGTCGGCCGGGTTGTTTACCAGCACCGGGAGAAACTCGGGTGGATACGGCGGCGCCGGCGCAGGACTCGGGATACCGAGCTGGCCGTTTCCATTGGCACCCCACGCCCACAGATTCCCGTTTCGGGTGATCGCCAGGGTGTGGAACGCTCCGGTAGCTACGCCGACCCACGGGTCGGAGGCGGAAGGCTTGGGAACCTCTGTCGGCGTGGCCGACCATTCGGTCTGGCTCCCCACGCCCAGTTGTCCCATACTGTTATCGCCCCACGCCCACAACGTCCCGTCGGTCTTGATGGCCACGGTATGAAGGCTCCCCACGGCCACCTGACGCCAGGTCGCATCGGCGCCAATCTGGATGGGAAGATCGCGGTCAGCCAGCGTGCCGTCTCCGAGCTGTCCGCGTTCGTTGTTTCCCCATGTCCATAACGTGCCATAGGAGATCGGCGGCTGATCCGCGGTCTGCCCAACGATTTTGATTGCCGCGTTGTGAACCTCGCCGGCTGCAAGCTTGGCGCCTTGCCAACCAGTACTCGCTCCCCCTGCACGGACCGGCGTGGCCTTGGAGGCGCTGGTTCCGTCCCCGATCTGCCCGAAGAGGTTCGCACCCGTGGTCCACAGGTGGCCGTCCGCGGTCAACATCACGCTGTGGTGAAACCCGCTGTCCGCCATCAACCATGTCCGGCTGATCGCCGTGCCCAACTCGGTCGGGGCCGATATCTGCGCAGCGCCCGACTGGCCCAGTGCGAGTTCCCCGTGCATGTTGTGGCCCCACCCCCACAGGGTCTGATCCACCCCGACAGCGGTTGGTTCCGTCTTGAGCGCGAACGTGTGGCTTTCCCCCGCGAACACCTTCGCCCAGTTCGTGTCCGTCCCGATCTGAGTCGGCTCCCGGACTGGCGCCGCGATCGCCGCATCGCCCAGTTGGCCGGAACCATTGTCGCCCCAGCCCCACAGAGTACCCTCCGCAGCGCTGCTACCCGCGTTTCGCCTCACGCCGACGCTGTGCGCTGCTCCGGCGTCGATCGCGATCCAGTCCGTATCGATGCCGATGCGTGTCGGAACGTCCCGCTGATCCGGGGTTCCGTCTCCGAGCTGTCCTGCCTCATTGCGACCCCACGCCCAGAGCGAGCCATCGGTCGCTATCGCCAGCGTATGGAAGGTCCCTGCCGCAACCGTTTCAAACGAAATGTCCGCCCCGCTCTGGTCAGTCACTATTAGACGCGTCGGCGTGGCCTGCTGAGCCCCGTCTCCACTCTGCCCGCTTCCGACCTGCCCGTAGAAATTGTCCCCCCAGGCCCACAGGGTCCCGTCCTCCTTGATAGCCACAGTGTGATCGCCGCGCGCCGACACCATGCGCCATGGCCCGCCCGGGATCTCCACCGGCACGTTCGAGAAGGCATCAGGAGTGGCGACGCCAAGCTGACCAACGTCATTCGCGCCCCACGCATAAAGGCGCCCTTCGTTGAGCGTATCGACGCTGCCGTTCTTGAGCGCCAACGTGTGCCTGGCCCCGGCAACCACCGCGGCCCAGTCCGTGTCTGTCCCGCTCTGCACCGGGCTCGACCGATTGATCCGCGTCCCGTCGCCTAGTTGCCCGTCGGCGTTGCGCCCCCACGCCCACAGCGTCCCATCAGTCTTGATGGCCACAGTGTGGTCACCGCCGGCCGCAGCGGCCTTCCAGACACCGAGGATCGTGATGTTGGCCACGGCGCGCTTGGAGGGGTCCGCGACGCTGGTGGCGATCACGTGAAAAACGCGGGACCCCACGCGAGTCGGCGCTTGGTAGGTCGCGTTCGCCTGCCCCAACGTGTCATTGAACCCCGTTTGCGTGAACGAGCCTCCAGCACTCCCCTCCTGGATCGACCACGTCACATCGCGACAATCCTTATTGCCGCAGGTGACTCCTGCCACGTTCGACACGGTCGCGGTCAAGGTAGTCGTGGCGCCGGACTCAACCGACACGGTCGAGGACGACAGAGTGACGGAGGCGGACTGGACGTTGACCGTCGCCGCGGCGGACTTCGCGGCATACTTGCCGTGGGTCGCAACCACGTGATACAGCCCTCCGATTAGCGGCGCGGTGTACACGCCGAGATCCGCGTCAACCGAGCCCCCGGCGGACTCGCGCACGCTCCACACGATCGGATGGTCCGGATTCGAGCGGTTGGCCACGGGGCTGACAAATGTCAGGTCGCCGGTACCATCGTTAGTGGTCACGGTCGCGCTGAAGCTGAGCGTCCCGCCGGCTACCACTGTCTCGGTCGGCGGAGCGACCGTCACACTCACGAACAACACATCGATGGGCCGTTCTGCCGTCATGTCGACGTTGGTGATACGGTCTGTCACCGTCGCGCTGAGCACATAAGGGCCAGGCGGGTCCGGCGCCGTGACCACCGCGAACAAGGGGTTCGCAGCCGGCGTGACCGTGCCTCCAGGAGTCAGGCTCCAGCTCACGTCAACCTGGGAGGTACCGCTGACGACCGCTTGGAAGATCCGCTTCTCGCCGTTGATCAGTTCACTTGTTTGGTTCTGCTGACCGGACGTATCAACGATCTGGACGCTGAACGGCAGAGCGTCGGTCACCGTCACGGTTGCGGCCGCTGTCATGATCGGAGTCGCGCGCGTCGTGGCTGACACGGTGATGGGACCACGTGGAATCGTCGACGGTGCGGTGTAGACGCCGTCCGCCGTAATACTGCCGCCGCTGCCGTCGCCCGGTGTCACACTCCAGTCCACGGCCGATGTCGATCCTCCAACCACGCGGGCGGTGAACACCTGGACCGCGTTGACCCCGAGGGTGGCTTGCGACGGGGTGATGAACACCTCCTTCACCTCTGTGGGTTCGACGGTCACGGTTGCGGTCGCACTGATGGTGGGATCGGATAGCAGGCTCGCGGTGATCTGGTACTCTCCGGGACTACTGGGGGCGGTGTATTGGCCGAACGAGTTGACGGTTCCTCCGGTCGCGGTCCAGGTGACGGTCGGGTCCGTCGCCCCGTCCACGACCGCGGTGAACGTCTGTCGTCCGCCCACCGGCATGATCACCGAGGTAGGACTGATACCGATGGCAGGCAGTAACGGCACTGCTTGCTCGGTCTCACTCCCCCCGCCGCAAGACGCGAGAACGAGGGCGAGCAGGCCGACGGCCGCGGACCGGACGTCACCCCAGGGGCGCATGCAAATATCCGTCAGGAAGAGGAGACAAGGGAACTCGGAACAGGGACAGAGAATGCCGCTGGAAAATTCCCCCTCGGGTGACGTAGTATCCCGACGGTACGTCTTTCCCCCCTCCCATCCCACGTTGTGTTCCGGACGCGGATTCTGCTATAAGCGTCGCGGTCAACACGACGGTGCAAAGACCACACGTATTTTCACCTAGGAGGCGTCATGAGGACTGAACAGAAAGCATGGGCGCGCTGGATGCGCGTCACCGTAGCCACCGCGGTACTCGGAAGTCTGCCCGTGGCAGCCGACGCTGCCCCGATCGGGGTGCCGGCTGCGACCACCGGAGCGGGCAAAACGGCGCTCGGCGGCGAAGTCAACGTGGTGATCGATCGCGACCTAAGCAGCGGCAATGGAGAGGCTGAAAGCTCGCAAATTTTCGCGAAGGGCAGCATCGGAGTGGATGAGCGTCTTGACGTCGATTTCCGGATCGGGTTTGGTGATTTCGGCATCGACGCTCCTGGGGGCAACACCGACGCGGATCTCGGGCCGGCCTTTGGCGCCGGGATGCGGATCACCTGGGCCAGCATTCCGGAGGCCAACTTGAAGATCGGCAGCGTGTTTCAGACCATGCGGATCAGGGCTGAAAACGAAACCAGCGGCGCCCGCATGAGCTGGACCGAATACGACGCGGCGCTGGGTGCGGCCGTGGACTTGTCGGGGCCCACGGACCCTAAGCAGCGAGCCACCCAGTTCGGCCTGGTGCCCTACGGGGGCCTGGCATGGTCGGGTCTTGATCTGAGCGGCAATCCAGCGGAAGACGACGCGTTCGGCGTCTTCCTGGGGTTGGGGGCGAAAGCACAAGGCAACGTTCAGTTCGGCGCCGAGATCCGTTTGGTCGATCAAACGGCTCTGAGTGTGGGCGCGAGCATGGCGTTCTAAATCGGCCGGATGGGCCAAAAGCCGGTGAGGCGCGCCTCACCGGCTTTCTTTTGCTCGTCAGCCGATGCCCGATCACGCGCCGATGACGTCTCGCTCGATCGGAACGGGCGGTGGCTGGATCTCTTGGCCCGAGCCAAGACCGCTCATCGAGCCTGAACAAGTTTCCTGGCGACTTCCAAGTTGCGTCGGGCTCCTTCCAGTTCCGGTTTGAGCCTCACCGCTTGCTCAAAATGCGGGATCGCCTCCGAGATCTTGCCTTGCTCCCCCAGCAGCATCCCGAGGTTGTTGTGCGCCTCGGCCGCATCGGGTCTGAGGCGCAAGGCGGCGACGTAGTGCGCGATCGCCTCATCGGTCCGGCCTTGCTGCGCCAGCAGGGGCCCGAGATTGACGTGCGCCGCAGCGTAGTTGGGATCGAAGCGCAACGCGGCTTCGTAATGCCTCACCGCGTCGTCCAACCGGCCCTGCTCCCGCAGCTCGTTGGCCAAGTTGTAGTGCGGCAGCGGATCACTTTCCGTGACCGAGATGGCGCGTTCGTAGAGCGTGACGCTGTCGCGCCAGTACCGCGTTTGGTTCCATGCCGCGGCGGTCAACGCCGCCAAAGCGAGTGCGGCCGTCCACGGCACGATGGTCCGTATGCGAGGCCGCGCCGCCGCGTCGCGCAGCCCCCAGGCCACCGTGATGAAGACCCCGATCAAGGGGATGTATGTGTACCGGTCCGCCATGGCTTGGTCGCCGACCTGGATCACACCGATGACGGGAATCAACGTGGCGAGGTACCACAGCCAGCCGACGGCCACGTAGGGGCGTGATCGAAGCGCGCGTACCGCCAGACCCGTGACAACAAGGAGGATCAGGGCCGCGACGCCCGCCTTCCACACCGGCAGGGTGACACCAGGATGCGGATATCGGATTGATAAGCCTACCGGCCACAGCGTGTGTCCCAGGTAGGCCACGTACGACACCAACGCGTTCGTGACGCGTACGCTCAGGGGGAACCGTTCGAGCGCCGCGACCGCGCCGCCCGCAGACTGTGCATAGATCGTCATGGCGCTCGCGGCCGCGGCCAACGCCAGCAACGGGACTTTCTCTGAGATCAACCGGCCCAGGCTTTGCCACGCCTGCCCGTCGAACGTCAGCGACCATCGTCCAAGCGGCCAGTAGTCCAGCAGCAGGAGCACGAACGGCAGAGTCACCACCATGGGCTTGGCCATCAATCCCAACGTAAAGAGCGCCAGCACGGTGACATACCGGCCGGACGAGCGGCGCTCCGCGTACCGGACATATGCCCAGATCGTCAACAGCCAGAAGCAGGCGCTGAGCACGTCTTTTCGTTCCGAAATCCACGCCACGGACTCCACGTGCAACGGATGCACGCCGAAGAGCGCCGCAACCAATGCGGCGGGCCACGTCTTGCCCGTCATGCGACGGAAAATGACGAAGACGAGCAGGGTGTTGGCGGTGTGCAGCGCGACGTTGGTGAGGTGATACCCGCGAGGACTCAGCCCATAGAGCTCATAGTCCACGAGGTATGAGATCCTGGTCAGCGGGTGCCAGTTGTAAAACTCGGTGCTCGTGAACGCCCGCCACAGGCTGTCGAGGGTGACCCCATCGCGGATCGACAGGTTCGTTGTGACATAGTTGGGGTCGTCGTAGCTGAGAAATTCGTGGTTCCCGGTCTGGCCATAGATCGCGAGAACAGCCGCCACCAGAGCGAGCGCGATTAGGAAATCACGAAGCATGCTACCCTGGCCGCGCGCGATCTCTCCGGCCCTCTCGGTCGCGTCCGCGCAGGGGATCCGTTGCCTGGGCCCACGTGTCGCCGACCCGTACCGCCACGAAGACGGCTGCCAGGGGCGCGACGTGCAACGCCATCCGATGAAGCGTGGTGCCTTGTTTGAGATACTCGCCCATCTCCGTGCTCGCCGAAACAGCCAACAGCGTTCCAAAGGTAATCACCACCGGCCACGCGAAAAACAGGCTCTCCGACGAGAGGCTCTTTCGCGCGTGGAGCGCCCAAAACCCCGCGAACAGGGGCCACAACACGTTCCAGTTGCTCGAAGTCCACAATTCTCTGGCGGCGTAGACCACCACTGCAATGGATCGCGACACCAGATCCGCCAACGATGTGGGCTGGAACGACAAGGAAGGGGTCTCGGCGCCCGCCCATCGAAACACCGCCCAAGCCGTCACTACCAACCCCGGCATGCCGGCAAATATTGCGAGCGCACGTAACGCCTCGCGCCGCGTACGCGATCGCGCCATGACGGCCCAGAGCGCCAACAGCACGAGGCCGACGCCGGCCGCGACCACGCCTTCGCGTTTGATCCACACCCCGAACGCGGCCATGAGCGACGCGATGAACACGTCACCCATTTCGCCGGTTCGCGTATGTCGCCAGAGAAAAATCGAGACGCCCAAGGTCGTGTACGCCAACGGCAGGTCCAGATAGGCGTCCGTCGTATGCTGAACCAACAACGGCAGACTCGCCACCAACCACACGCCTGCAAGGGCCGTCAGCGGGCGCACGAACTCCCGGAGTACCCCGTAGACCATCCCAAGCACGGCGAATAGGAAGCCCGGGAACAGAATTTTAAACGCCGTATCGTCCCATCCTCCCTGGAACCAGGTCACCCACAGTTCAAGCAGCGGTATCCCGAGGGGATAGTCGAACGCGCCGATCCATTCCAGTGTTGAGCGGGCGATCGTCTGGTCGTAGAACATCGCTTTGGCCCGGAGTGAGTGAATGGCCACTGCATCCCACCCCATCACCGGCTTATCCATGGCGCTCACGCCGATGAACCCTGCCTTGACCACGAGGAGGACGAGCCCGGTCCCCCAGACGACGTTCTCCCAACGAGGAGGTTTCGAACTTGGGCCTGCCGGGGGAGCCTGCTTCATGCACCCGAGCAACCGCTCGCTGACCAACCACAACCCGCACCACGTGAGCGCGACGAAGAGCCCTCCCCAGCCAACGGTCAGGGGGAGTCTCACGAGCGGGGGAAGTGCGACCCCGAAGCTGACCATGGCGAGGCCCACCCCATACCCCGCGCCCAACCAGAGCGACGGGTGCGCTCGGCCATGAAGACCAATTCGATAGAGCAACGCCACACCCAACCCTAGGGCCACCGCGATCGGCAGCGAGACCATCAGGACACTCATCGGTGCCGCACTACCCGATATCCGTTGCCGTCTAAAACCAGTTGATCGTCGGGACCTCGGCAGGCTGATCGATCATCAAGGTCGAGAATGAAAGCCGCATCAGGGGACAGTCTCAAGGGATAGAACTCATACCTGAGACGCCACCACCAGAGAAACCTGGCGGCATCCGCGTGATCCGGAAGGCAAATCGACAGCTCGGTCGCCGAGGGGAGCCTGCCCCGCAGGTCTGCCGCCGCGGCCACGAGGCCGAGCCGATCCTGATCCAGGTGCGTATAGTACGCCAAGGGGTTCCGGGACCCAAAAACAGCCCATTGCACCCAAAAGGCCTTATAGCCGACGTACGCGTCGAGAGCGCCCACCAGCACGGCGACGCTCCCCAGCGCCCCGAGAAAAACTCCCGTCAATCGTCGTGAATGCACCAGGCGAACCGAGACCAGGCGAGCCACGACAAAGACGGCAAATCCCAGGCAGACGATCGCTGTGGCCGCACCCCCAACGGTCCGCCCTCCGACCGAAATTTGCCCGACGGTATTCAGACTCCAACGTGGAAACGCGCGGTCCTCCGCAAGGTCGTCGAGTCCTATGCCATCTGCCAAACGATGTACTTGCGACCAGAAACCATCCGGCAAGAACGAGATGGACTCGACCACGACCGGACTGACGTCCTCCCCAACCACGAAGGCGACTGCGAGGCTCTCGATCGTACCCGACCACCCAGGCATATTATCCAGACGTATCCAGATTGATCGCGGAGAGCCACCGCGAATTTCCCGCGGGATCGCGAACCGCCGGCTCGACCAGGTGTCGCGTTGTCCCCCTCGGTTACTCCAGGCCAGGTAAGCTTCGGTAATGGGGGTTGGGGACTGAATGCGCAAGAGAGCATAGGCGGAATCAGCCGCGGAAATCGTGAGTCCCGACACTCTGATGGCCGGTGCAGGTCCGGAGGGAGCCACCACCAACCCTTCGGGCGTCCGCCGAAGCGACGCGACATCGCCGGCCGCCGACCAGGAGGGGGTCGCGTGGTCGCGAAAATCCCATTCCCTAGGGGCTCCGGCATCCGCCGGCGCGACGGAAACCAGCAGCGGCAGCGACCAGCCCAGCAAGGTCCCGCATAGGCGCGCCATGTTCCAACTCACCGCACGACCTCGTATCCTACGATGACTGCGTCACTGGCAGACTAGCGGCGGGGCGTTTTGCGACCACGACGTCGGTTCGGCGCGGCCTTGCGCGCAATCAGAACGGCGAGCTTCTCGGCTTGGTCGACCCACTCGGCGAGCACCTCGATCCCGCCGTCCCAGAACCCGGGCGCCCCGAGATCGACCCCTGCCTTGGCCAGCAACCGTTCGGGCGCGTCCGAGCCGCCCGCGGACAGCAACGCCAAGTACTTGGGCACGAACGCCTTGCCCTCATCCACATATCGCCGATAAAGCGCGAACACCAACAGCGCCCCGAACGCATACGCGTAACAGTAAAACGGCGAGTGGATGAAGTGCGGGATGTAGCTCCACCACCGGCCGTAATCTTCGGTCAGGGTGACGCTGTTGCCGAACATCGCGCGGTTGGCCGCCAGCCACAGGCCGCTGATTCGCTCGGTCGAAAGCTCTCCGTCGCGGCGTCGGGCGTCGTGCAGCGCCTGCTCGAAGCGCGTGAGCACCACCTGGCGGAAGATGGTGGAGCACGAATCTTCGATCATGCCGCACACCAACGCGAGCGCCCGCGCGGGGTCGCGTTCTGCCTCCTTGATCGCGCGGAACACCAACATTTCCCCGAAGACCGACGCGGTCTCGGCCATGGTAAGCGGCGTGTCGGCCTGTAGGCAGCCTTGGCTGCGCGACAGGTATTGGTGGACGCCGTGCCCCAATTCGTGCGCCAGCGTCATCACGTCGCGGGCGGTGCCCGTGTAGTTGAGCAGCACGTAGGGATGGGCCGACGGGACGGCGCTGTGGGCGAACGCCCCGCCCCGTTTCCCCGGCCTGACCGCCGCGTCGATCCACCGGCCGTCGAAAAACCGCGCGGCGATGCCCGCCATGTCCGGTGAAAACGCGTCAAAGGCGTCGAGCACCGTGCGCCGGGCCTGATCCCAACGGATGGTCCGTCCGCTCGCCGGCAGCGGGGCGTACCGGTCGTAGTCGTACAGGCGACTCACGCCCAGCAACCGCTGCTTGAGACGGTAGTACCGCCGAACGACCGGATAGCCGCGCTCCACCGCGGCCAGCAGTGCGTCCACCGCGGGCTGGTCGATTTCATTCGCGAGGTTGCGCGCGGCCATCGGGGTCGGGAACTTCCGCAGGCGATCCGTGCTCGATTGATCCGCCGCAATCACGTTGAAGACGGACGTGAGGATGTGGGCGTGGCCGTCGAGTCCCTTGGTCAGCCCCCTTGCCGCGGCTTTGCGGACGGCGCGGGAGGGGGCGTGCAACCGCGCCAACGTCTCCTGTTCCGTCAGGCGCTCGCGTTTCGCCCCGACCACCACCTCGAACCGCGCGTGAGCCAACACCTCGTCGAACAGTCGCTGAAACGCGCGAACGCCCGTGTTCGCCTTGGTCTCCAGCACCAACTCCTCCGGCTCGGACAACCGGTGCGGCGACAGGGCCCGTTCGACCTCCAAATAGTGGCGGTAGCGATCGAGTTCCGGGGCGGCGAGATGGACGGCGGCCGCGTCGGACGACAGCGCGCTCCACTCCAGATCGAAAAACGTGAGGCGCTGGCGCAGCGCGGTGGCTTGTTCCTGCGAGGCCTGGAACAAGGCGCCGTGGCGAGGATCCGTCATGTCGGCGCTGAACAGCAGCGAGGCGTACGTTGCCACCTTCCGGAGGCGCTCGGTCATGGCTTCGATCTGACCCAGGGCTTCCGCCAATTCGGCGGGCGTCACCGCGCCTGCGGCCAGACGCCCGCGGTAGCGGCGCTCGAACGCCTCGGCTTGCGCGAGCGCGTCCTGCGCGTCGCGCGTGATGGCGGGGTCCTCAGGTCCCGCGTACAGATCCGTCAGCGTCCACGCCGGTGCGTCGATCCTCTTCACGTCGCTCCCCCGATGACTCCGCGAACATCGTGGCGATCACGGTCTCGATCGCCACCTCCTCGATGGACAGGTCGTCGACCGGCAGGACCGAGAGCAATCCCTGCGCGGTCTGGGCCAGATCCTTCTTTGCCACCTTCATCGTCACGCTCAACCCGTTGTGTTCCGTGACCTGCCCGAAGCGGGCGAGCGTCGCCGGCGTCACGGGTTGCGCGAGTCGCAACGTGACGATCTTGTGATCCACGTAGCGGTCCGCGAGTTCGGCCAACGCACCGTCGTAGATGATCCTCCCGTCGTTGATCACCAGCACGCGCCGACAAAGCCGCTCCACGTCGCGCATGTAATGGCTGGTCAGGATCACGGTCGTCTGCTTGGTCCGGTTGTAGTCCTCGATGAACGCCCGGATGTTTTCCTGCGAGACCACGTCGAGTCCGATCGTGGGCTCGTCAAGAAACAAGACCCGCGGTTGGTGCAGCAACGCTGCGATCAGCTCGCATTTCATCCGCTCGCCCATCGACAGCTTGCGGACCTGCACGTCCAGCAGGGAGCCGACGCCCAGGATCTCGACCAGCTCATCCAGCGTGTTCCGGTACGACGCACGGTCGATCTCGTAGATATCCCGGTTCAGTTCGAACGATTCGCGCGCCGGCAAGTCCCACCACAACTGATTTTTCTGCCCCATCACGAGCGCGAACCGGCGCTGATACGCCGGCTCGCGCTTCCAGGGCACGTGTCCCAACACCGTCGCCTCCCCGGAGGTGGGATACAAGATCCCGGACAGGATCTTGAGCGTGGTGGTCTTGCCCGCCCCGTTGGGCCCCAGAAACCCCACCAGCTCGCCCTCCTCGATCGCAAACGACACGTCCTTCACCGCATGGTGGTACAACGTCTCGCGCCAGAACACGCTCTTGAGCGAACCGATGAAACCGGGTTCCTTCTTGAAGTAGTCGAAAGTCTTGTTGAGGCCCTGGACGTTGATGGCCGTCATAGGAGATCCAGGACACTGTTTACAGGAAGACGACCAAAGGGCCACCCCCTCCCTTGCCCTCCCCCCTTGAGGGGGAGGGGAGGGTGGGGGGAGCTTTTACGGTGTGTACCGTGAGCCGTCACCTGTGACCTATTCTCACGAGCTGGCCGACGAGTAATGTCGGAGACTCACATTCCAAATCGCCGTCGCAACGATCATCATCCCCACCGCCACGCCAACGGCCAGCGCGATCAGACTCCAATCGAGCCGGCCGGCCAACACCGACGCCGGCGCGGTGGCGATCAAGCTGATGGGGATCACGAACGTGAAGATCGCCTTGCCCACGCCGCGATAAATGTCCCGCGGGTACCGCGCCGCTTCCATGAAGTTGTACACGATGGCGTTGAGCTCCTGAGACTTGACGATCCAGAACACCGCGCTGTTGATCGCCAGGCAAAACGCATAATAGATCGCCAAGGACACCCCCAGCATCAGCACGTAGAGTGGCAAACTCGCCCACGGCGCCTCGAGGTGGGCGAACCCGTACGCCACCACCGCCACGCCCATCAGTCCCTCGCCCAGGCTCTCGGTCAGCGACACGTGGCGAAAGCCCAGGTGAACGTTCGGCCGCACGGGCTTGACCAACAACGCGTCGAACTGTCCGGTTCGCACGTAGTCGCCCAGTTCCAGAAACCCTTGCCGGAACAGGAGGTATGCCGCCTCGCGGACCAATCCCACGCTGCCGACCAGGATGAGCGTCTGGTGAAACGTCCACCCCCCGATGGTTTCGACGTTCGCGTAGAGAATCGCGAAGAACACCACGTTGATCCCCATGAAGAACAGGTCCATGCCCACCAGCAGGACGAAGTTCGCGCGGTAGACCATTTCGTTCTTGAGATTGTGAACCAAAAACGACCCATAGAGGCGGGCGTACCGCGCGAGGCCTCGCGCGATGCAGTCAATTGCCAACGGCTTCATAGCGCGCAATACCTCGGGCCAGACTCCAGCGGGCCAACGCGTAGAACGCGACGATCCACGCCGCCGCGGTCGCGAAGTCCAACCAGACGTCCGGCCGCTTTTCCAGGAAAATTTGGATCGGCACGAAGACCAGATACTGAAACGGCAGAACCGCCGCGATGGACGACAAGGCATTGGGAAACACGTCGAGCGGCAGGAGCGTGCCGGCGAAGAAGAACACCGCGTACTGCAGCATGTACTTGAAGACGCGAACCTGCACCAACCAGAACGCGATCATCCCGATGCAGAACTCCAGTTCGAAGGCGAGCACCACGGCCAACGCGAGCGCCACGGCGAACCCGAGATAGGTCATCGGATCCTCGGGAAACCGCACGATCGGTCCCACCACGAGCCAGAACCCGCCCACGACGAACGCGATGACCACCGCCTCGAAGAGTTTGCCGGACGCATTGACGGTCAGCCAATACGTGAAGTAGTTCACCGGCTTGACCAGGAAGTGGGAGAAAAAACCTTCCCGAATGTGGTCGATGATTTCCCAACTCACGTAGGAAATAACGACCGTGTTGATGACAAACATGAGCAGGTAGTACGTGACCATCTCGGATAACTCGTAGGTCCCCACCTGCCCACCCTCGCGGTAGATGGCCGTCCACAGGAACAGAAGCACCGCGATATAGAGCGTATACCCCAGGATGTAGATGACGGTGGGTGCGCGGTACTGGAGGGAGTTGAGCCAGTTGACGCGGAAAACCGTCAGATATTTTCGCACCGCGTCATTGTACGGGATCAACCGGCTCAACGCAAAAGTCGGCGCGCAGTCCGGTCGATTGCCGCCCCGGTCCAAAACCCTTAGAATTACGGCCATGAGTTCCTGGTGGACCGTCCTCCCCGTGGCCAGCGCGGTCGGGGCTCTCGCCCTTGCAGGCTTGGTGGCGTCACGCAGCGTCCGCAATCCGGTCCGCCTCAGCTTTGCCTTGGGCATGCTCGCGCTCGCGGTCATGGAGTTCGGGCACTTCATGGCTGGCGTCCGGCCGAGCGCCGCGATGCGGTGGACCCAGGTCGCCTTCGCGGGGCAGATCCTTCAACCGCTCCCCTGGTTGGTATTCAGCATCACCTTCGGACGCGTGAACCCGGCGGAACACGTGCGCCGGTGGCGACTGGGGCTCGGCGTGGTCGCCGTCGTGTCGGCCGTGTTCCTCGGCCTACTCACGGTCGGGCGATTTGTGAACGACGAGTTCATCCTCCGCAACGAGGGGTTCGGGTTCAATATCTTCCTGCTCTTGTCGCTCACTGCGGTGGGAGCGAACCTCGAACGGACCGTCCGATCAGCCGATCGGACCCGGCAATCGCGGATGAGGCCCTTCGTGCTCGGACTGTTCACCATTCTGGCCGTCGCGGTGTACGCCCTCAGCCAAGTAATCCTGTACGCGTCTCCCGACGAGTGGGTCGCTCCGCTCTTTTCATCCGCCATGCTGATTGGCTGCGCGCTGATGAGCGTTGCCCTGATCCGCCACCGGCTGTTCGACGTCAACGTCTTTGTCTCCCGTTACGTCGTCTACAACTCGCTCACCGTCATCCTCGTCGGCGCCTACCTGCTTGGCGTGGGTATCGCGGCTCAGGCCGTCAAGAGCTACGGTGGCGATTCCAGCGCCTACTGGAGCGCGATGGTGGTCGTGGTCAGTCTGATCGTTCTGGCCGCCCTCCTCCTATCCTACGACGTGCGCACGCGCGTCAAGGTCTTCATCAATCGGCACTTTTATCGATCCAAATACGATTACCGAAAGCAGTGGCTGGACCTCACCGAGCGATTGAGTTCCAAGCCGACGGTCGAGGCGATTATGCCCGAGCTTTCCGCCACGTTCTTCGAAACATTCTGGATCCGAGATACCCATCTGTGGCTGGCCGATGAGCGCGAACGCGAGCTCACCCCGTCGCCCGCGCGGCCCGAAACCGCCACACCGCCCTGGGATGCTTCCGCGCTCGCCGCCCTCAAGGCCCGCGACTACCCGGTGCTGATCGACGCCCCGCCCAACGCGCGGAACGCCGCACCGAGCGACGGCATGCCGGTCGAAGCGTTGCGCAGACTCGGCGTGCGCATCCTGGTCCCCTTGGTCGTGCAAAACCGGCTGGTGGGGGTGTTGGGGCTGGGAGTACCCCACGCCGCGTCGCCGCTTGCCGAAGAAGATTTCGAGCTCCTGAAGACCATCGGCAAACAGGTCGCCAAAAGCCTACTCACCGCCGAACTGCTCAGGCAACTCGTGGCGTCCAAAGAATTGCAGAGTTTCCACGCACTGTCCACGTTTCTCTTACACGACCTGAAGAATTTCGTGTCCATGCTCTCCCTGCTGGTCGACAACATGGGCCGCAACTTCGACAACCCGTCGTTTCGGGGGGACGCGTTGAAGAACCTCTCGCAGACCGTGGAGAAGATGAAGCAGTTGATGGAACGGCTCCGCGCTCTCGCGCAACACCCTCAACCCGCGTTCGAAGCGGTCGACTTGAGCCGGTTGGGCCGCTCCGTAGTGGCGGAGATCGGGTCGTCGCTGAAGGCCAAGGTCGTAGAGGATTGGCGAGAGGTCCCGCCGGTCCGCGCTGACCCTGGCCAGGTGCGGCAGGTGTTGATCAACCTGATGCTCAACGCCGAAGAGGCGCTCGACGGCCGCGGCGAGATCAAGGTCTCGACCCGGGCCGATCACGGGATGGTCACCTGCATCGTAGCGGACAACGGGCGAGGCATTCCCCCCGAGTTTCTCCGGACGCGCCTGTTCAAGCCGTTTGCCACGACGAAAAGCGGGGGCTTCGGCGTCGGGCTCTATCAGTGTAAGATGATCATCGAAGCGCACGGGGGACGCGTGGCCGCCGAGAGCCGGGTGGGAGCAGGAAGCGTCTTGTCGTTTTCGCTGCCTGCGATCGGAAACTCGACATGAATAAGCCCAAGCTGCTCGTAATCGACGACGAGGAAGCCATTCGCAACCAAATGCGGTGGGCGTTGATCGACGAGTACGAGGTGCTGCTGGCCGAGGACCGCGCATCCGCGGTGCGTCAGATGAAACAAGAGCGCCCCGAACTCGTGGCCTTGGATCTGGGGCTGCCGCCCGCTCCGCGCGACGCGGAAGAGGGGCTGCAAGCGCTGAGCGAGATCCTGGCCATCGACCGCCAGGCCAAGGTGATCGTCATCACCGGCAACAATGACCGGGCCAACGCCCTGCGCGCGGTGGAACAGGGGGCGTTCGATTTCTTCTCCAAGCCGGCCGACCTGCAGGAAGTTCGAGTGGTGCTGAAGCGGGCGCTGCGCCTTTCGGAACTCGAGCGCGACAACCTGACGCTCCGCCAGCAACTCGCGGAGCGCGGGTTTGACGAGATCATGGGTGAAAGCGAGCCCATGCAGAAGGTGTTCGCCGCGATTCGGAAGGTCGCCACCACCGATGCCTCGGTGTTGATCGTGGGCGAGAGCGGAACCGGCAAGGAACTGGCCGCAAAAGCGATCCACCGGGCGAGCGCCCGTCGCGACGCACCCTTTGTGGTGATCAATTGCGGCGCGATCCCGGAGACATTGCTGGAGAGCGAGCTGTTCGGGCACGAGAAGGGCTCCTTCACCCACGCGGACACCCGACGCAAAGGCAAGTTCGAGTACGCCGAAGGCGGCACGTTGTTCCTGGATGAAATCGGCGACCTCCCGTTGCCGTTGCAGGTCAAACTCCTTCGATTCCTCCAGGAGCACCAGATCGAGCGCGTGGGCGGCCGCGAGGTCATTTCGCTCAACATCCGGGTGATTGCGGCCACCAACCGCGATCTAAAGCGCGACGTCGCCGACAAGCGGTTCCGCGACGACCTCTATTTCCGGCTGGGCGTGGTGACCATCACGCTGCCCCCGCTGCGCGAGCGCGGAGACGACGTGATGCTGTTGGCCCGCGCGTTCCTCCAGCGCTTCTGGCACGACGGCCAGAAGGAGGTCCGCGCCTTTTCCGCCGACGCGGCCGACGCCATCCAACGGTTTCCTTGGCCGGGCAACGTCCGGGAACTCGAGCACCGCATCAAACGGGCCGTGATCATGGCCGACGACAGCGTGGTCACCGCCGGGGACCTGGAACTGGAGCCCGCGGTCGGCGGGAGCGCGACCAGGCCGCTGCGGGAAGTTCGAGACGAGGCCGAGCGGCGACACATCCAGTTCGTGCTTCAACGTTGCGAAGGGAACATCAGCCGAGCCGCGACCGAGCTGGGCATCAGCCGACCGACGCTCCACGAGCTGATCAAGAAATACGGGCTGCGGAAGCCATCCGGCTCCGATGAATCCTAGGCAAGCACGCATGGCAAAGCAAGGACTCCGCACACATGTCGAAGCAATGTGCATCGCGCTGTCTGCGCCGGTAATGAGCCGGAGGCGATCCTTGCACATGGCGAAGCAATGTGCACCGCGCGCCCTACGCGCTGTTGATAAGCCGCAGGCCTCCGCAGACGTGGCGAAGCAATGTCGGCCATGAAGCCCACCGAGGCCGCGCGTCGCCGGGCGATCGAGCTCCGCGGCATGATCGAAGATCACAACTACCGCTACCATGTCCTTGACGCGCCCATCATCAGCGACGCGGAGTTCGACGTGCTGGTCCAGGAGTTGCGGGACCTCGAGCAGCGCTACCCCGAGTTGGTCACGCCCGACTCACCCACCCAACGCGTGGGCGCCGCGCCGATGGAAAAATTCGAGCATGTCCGGCACCGCCTGCCGATGTTGTCGCTGGACAACGCGTTCACGCACGAGGAGTTAATCGACTTTCAGCGCCGGATCACGGACCGCATCGGCGACCGCCCGTTCACCTACGTCGGAGAGTTGAAGATGGACGGGCTCGCGATCTCGCTCTGGTATGAGGACGGCGTCTTCGTCCGCGGCGCCACGCGAGGCGACGGGTACGTGGGAGAAGACGTGAGCGCGAATCTGCGCACGATCAACCAGATTCCCCTTCGGTTGGCCGACGACGCGCCGCCGGTGCTGGAGGTCCGCGGCGAGGTCTATCTGTCTCGGCGCGTCTTTGCCGAACTCAACGAGCGGCGCCTCA
>JBFLXB010000041.1 GCA_040757335.1 Nitrospirota bacterium
CACGGTCCACGG
This sequence comes from Nitrospirota bacterium, assembly GCA_040757335.1. Classification (NCBI taxonomy): domain Bacteria; kingdom Pseudomonadati; phylum Nitrospirota; species Nitrospirota bacterium. Next base: position 13 of record JBFLXB010000041.1, read on the forward strand.
CTCCAGCAACCCCAACAGGTGTCGATACAGCTCGGTGTCGCGCACAGGAGGCCTCCCGGTGAGTGAAGGCCCCCTCTATAGCAGAATTCTCACCCACGGAAAAGCCGGAAGAACCATCTTTTGAATCACGGAAGGTAAAGTTGGCAGAGGCGCTCGCCAGAAAATCTGATACCGTTCCAGACTCCATTACGAAATTAGCTGGCCTATTACGGAAAATCAGGAAAGAGCACCCCGTGAAGCATCCGATGGATGTCGATTTCTAGCGGGTCGCTGGGGTCAGGCTTGTTTGGGGGACGCGAGGAGGGACGTTGCGGCTTTAGTGGCCTTCGTCCCCTAGGAATCCCGGGACGCGGATATGAACCACGGGCCTAAAGCCCCAAAGGCCGCAACGTCCCCGAGTGGGTCCCACGGCGGTTGCGACGGACTGAGCGGATCTCAAGATAGCTGCTGAACAGGGCCGGGCGCGAGAGATCGCGCCCGGCCTTCATTTTCAAAAGGAAAAGGTGACAGATTTATTTTCTGTTGCGGAGTGCTTGATTTCGGGGCAGCGTCTTCTTCGGACAAAACAAGATCGGAGTGCTGTTTAGGCTGCGGTCATCCCTGGTCGGCTGCTCCAAACAGGCGCCAGTCCGGGATGGCCCAGACGCGCGGGGCGAGGGGCTCGATTTCTCGGCCGCGATAGATGACCAGGCCGATCCTGGATGCGGCGCGCCGGAGGCCGCGGATCGGCGGGTCGGCCAGGAATTCTTCGAAAGCCTTGGCGTCCGCGCGGTGGGCGCGGGTTGCGGCCTTGGCTTCAATGGCCACGACCTGCGATGGGGTGTGCAGCACGAAGTCGACTTCCCGGCCGCTGCGCGTCCGGTAGAAGTGGATCTGCGGCGGGTCGTCCTGGAATGACGACCAGCGCAGCAACTCGTCGAGCACCATGGTTTCGAAGATGGCGCCGTCGGCCGCGCCGATTCGATCCGAGAGCAGGCGCGCGAGCCCGGGGTCCGTCCAGTAGAGTTTGGGACTTTTCACGAGGCGAGCCGTCGCGGTCGGCAGCAGCGGCCGGAGCAGGAACACTTGATAGGAAATTTCCAGGAAGCGCACGTATTTCTTCACGGTGTTGACCGCGACGCCGAGGTCCCGGGCGACTTCGCTGTAGGAAAGGACCTGGCCGGTGCGGGCCGCGAACAGGTTTTGCGCCAGGGCGAACTGATCGAGGTCGGCGACCCGTCCGAGGTCGGCCAGGTCCCGCTCCAAGTAGGTTCGCCGGAAATCCCGTAGCCAGATCATGCGGTCGTGGTCCGTAAGCGGTTCGACGGCGGGATACCCGCCCCACGACAGATGACCGTCGGCCAGACTTCGCCATTGTCTGGCGTGATCGGCCGACAACGCCTGATCGGCAAGGCGCTGGACTGCGGCGGCATCGTCGCGCCAGATCGCGTCCAGGCCTGAGGCTGGAACCGACGGCGCGTCGACCTTCTCGGACAGCGCCAGGGGCCACAGTTCCAGAAGCGACGCTCGCCCGGCGAGTGTCTCGCGGATCTGACGCAGCAGCAGAATCTGCGACGAGCCGAGCAGCAGGAAGCGATGCCCGTGTTTCCGGTCCGCAAGCAGCTTGACGGCATCCATCAGACCGGGCTGCTTTTGCACTTCATCCACGATCACCAATCGGGAGCCGTGATCCAATCGTCGAACCGGATCCCCGGCCAGTCGCAAGCGTTCGTCCGGATCGTCGAGCGAGAGGTAAAGGGGCGCGAGCCCGTGCGTCGGGAGAAGGTCGCGGACCAACGTGGTCTTGCCCGTCTGCCGGGCGCCGGTGAGGACCGTGATCGCGCGGGCGGCGAGGCGAGCCTGTATCAAGGGAGCGAGTGCGCGGGGATGGAGCTTCATGGAGGCGATACTATCAAGATCCATGCAAATTTGCCAGGCATTTTTGCACGATCAGTGCAACTTTGACCGAACCGGATTCACAAGCCTTCCCGCAATCCGTGAGAACGTGTCGGCCCAGATGAGGGGCGGCATCGTCGGCGTCGCCGTCTGATCCTTGCAAAATCCCGTCAGTTGCCGTCCAGTAGGAAGGATCACACCGCTGGTGACTGTTGAGTTCGAGTGTGCTATAGACTTGCGCGCCATTCGAAAGACCAAGACCCTCGCGCTTGAACGCGACATGGTCGGCCGAAACGAGGACCGATGACAACACCTAAACGCACGCGCCTCTTGTCCATCCTGCTCCTCTCGATCCTCTTCGTGGCTGCACTGTGTTCATCGGGATGCATCTGGACCGGGCCTACGGGCCATCATCGCCGTCAAACCGGCTCACTCCAACTCCTGGCACGCACGCGATCAGTTATTGGCAGGATGTGAAGCCGATTTTGGAGGCGCGGTGTATCGTCTGTCACGGCTGTTACGATGCGCCGTGTCAGCTCGATCTCAGTGCGTATGAGGGCATCGAGCGTGGGGCCAATAAGGAGAAGGTCTACAACCCCGGTCGCGTGTTGGCCGCGGAGCCGACGCGGCTGTTCGTCGACGCGGACTCGCCGGAGCAATGGCGCAAGGCCGGGTTTTTCCCGGTGTTGAATGAACGGGCGCAGACCAGGGACGCTAATCTGGGTGCGGGGTTGCTGGTGAAGATGTTGCAGCTCAAGCGGCAGCACCCCCAGCCGAAGGTGAGTCCCCTGCCCGCGAGTTTTGATTTTTCGCTGGACCGAAATCAGTCGTGCCCGACGGTGGAGGAGTTCGACCGCTTTGCCGAGAAGAAGCCGTTGTGGGGAATGCCTTATGGCATGCCCGATCTCACGGACCGCGAGTACGGCACGCTGCTGACGTGGCTGGAGGAGGGGGCGATGGCGGAGGCGCCGCCCCCGTTGGCAGCGAGCGCGATGGCGCACGTATCGGCGTGGGAGACGTTCTTCAACGGCGACACGGCCAAAGAGCAGTTGATGAGTCGTTACCTCTACGAGCACCTCTTCCTTGCGGATCTGTATTTTGGGGACAGGGCGACGCGATTGTTCTTCCGGCTGGTCCGCTCCAAGACGCCGCCCGGCGAACCGATCCAATTGATCGCGACGCGGCGCCCGTACGACGCGCCGATGGTGCCTCGCGTGTACTATCGGCTGCAGCCGGTCCGGACCTCGATCCTGGACAAGACGCACATGCCGTATCGGCTCGACGACGCACGCATGGCGCGTTACCGGACCCTGTTCTTGGATCCGGACTACGTCGTCTCCGAGTTGCCGTCGTACGATCCCGAGACGTCGGCCAACCCCTTCGCCACGTTTCACGCGATTCCGGCGAGGTCGCGCTACGAGTTCCTGCTCGATGAGGCGCAGTTCACGCTCATGAATTTCATCAAGGGGCCGGTCTGTCGCGGGCAAGTGGCGCTCAATGTCATCAACGAGCGTTTCTGGGTCGTGTTCGTCAATCCCAAGAGCCCGCTTCTGGATCAGGAGGATCAATTCCTGGCCCGAGAAGCCGATAACCTGCGGATGCCAACGGAAAAGAGCAGCAACGCGACGGCGTTGCAGACCTGGCTGAAATACTCGAATTTGGAGAAGGCGTATTTCGCGGCCAAGACCGAGTATCTCAAGCAGCATCTCGCCGCAGGGGAGGAGATCTCGCTGGACCTGGTGTGGGACGGGGATGGGCGCAATGACAATGCAGGCCTCACCGTGTTTCGGCACTTCGACAACGCGACCGTGGTGAAGGGGTTCGTCGGAGACGAACCCAAGACCCTGGTCGCGCTCAGGTATCCGCTGCTGGAACGCATCCACTATCTGCTGGTCGCGGGCTATGACGTGTACGGTAATATCGGCCACCAATTGAATTCCCGGCTCTACATGGATTTCATGCGCATGGAGGGCGAGGCCAATTTCCTCACCCTGTTGCCGGCGGAAACCCGAGTGAAGGAATGGAAACACTGGTATCGCGACGCGGGACGCGAGGTCGAAAGCTACGGGGAGCTGTACAACCAACGCGTGAATCGCGAGCCCGGCATTCGGTACCGAACCGAGAACCCGAAATCGGAGTTGGTCGCGATGCTGCGCGATCGCCTCGCCCCCGTGTTGAACACCGAATATGCGATTAAGCCGGATGGCGATCCCGGAGTGCGGCAGCAACTGGAGCGCTTATCGCAGCTGCGGGGGGTGGCGGTGTCCTGGTTGCCGCAGGCCGCGTTCTTGATGATCGAGGGCGCGCAAGACCCGTACATGACCATCGTTCACAACAATGGCATGAGCAATGTGTCGCATATGCTCTCCGAACAGAAACGGCGCCTGCCCGAAGAAGACGATCTCACCGTGGTCGGAGGGTTTCTCGGCGCCTACCCCAACGCGTTCTATCGGGTGCCGGTCGCGGCCCTGCCGGACTTTGTCGGCGCCGTGGAAGGCCTGGGCAGCGAGGCGGACTATCGCGCCCTGGTCAGCCGCTTCGGCGTGACGCGGAGCGATCCCGAGTTCTGGGAGGTGAGCGACGCGGTGCGGACCGCCTTTCACGCGGCGGCTCCCATCGAGGCCGGCCTGTTCGACTACAATCGCCTAGAAAATCGGTAACAGGGCAGTTGCTGAACGAACTCCTCGAGGTGATTGCCTCTAGGGGGTTCTTTGCTTCGCGATTTCCCAGAAGCCCCGAGGGTCCGTGACCTTCAGCGGAAGACGGTCGCGTTCGGCGAGGATGTCGTGGTCGCCGGTGACGAGCACATCGGCGTTTGCAGCGATCGCGGCGGCCACGATGGGACGGTCCTTGGGTCGCGGAGCGAAACCTCCAGGGGTAATCGGCGTTGCGCCGCGACGCGGTACTTCTTCAGGAGCGCGAGGACTTCGCTGATTGTTTTTCGTGGAAGGCCGATCTTCTTGGAGAGCACGGCGTCGACCTCACGGATGACCGGGTCGGCGGTGACCAAGTTGTGTTCGGCCAAGATCACCCGGAAGACGTCCGCGCAGAGCCCGCGTGTCGCGAAGGCCGCGACGATGACGTTCGTGTCGAGGAACACCCTCACGAAATACGGCGGAAGACATCCTCGTCGGTGAGGTAACCCCTCGCTTCGGCGAAGGGCATCACGCGGCGTCGCAAGCGTTCGAACAGCACGATCGCGAGTTGCCTCCGCAAGGCGTCGCGGATGACGGCGCTGCGGTTCTTGCCGGACTTCCCGCACACCTGAGTCAGCAGCCGATCGAGCTCCTCGTCGAGGCGGATGGTCACGGTGCTCTTCATGTCAGACAGTGTAAGACAGCAGAGCCTGGGCCGTCAAGCGCTTGTCCTATGCGGTGCGGGGGAGGCTGCGCCATGGTGGATTCCCGATCAGACGCGCCTGCGGATCTGTCGTGGCTGGTCATGGCGCTCGGCATCATTTTCATTCATTTAAGTCCGCTGGTGTGGCAAGCGGGAGGGTCGACACCTTTCACTCGACCACTTAGATGGACAGCTCAATCTTGCGAGTAGAGCTGGCTTGACAACCATTCCGAATAAGCATTACCATACCAACCGGTTTGTCTAACAGGTAGCCCATGCGAACCGCCAACCCTGATTCCCCCACCAAAGAGAAGTTGCTCGATGCCGCGCAGCGCCTCATGCTGGCGAAGGGATTTCCCGCCACCACGGTCGAGGAAATCTGCGAGACCGCCGGCCTGACCAAGGGTAGTTTCTTTCACTATTTCGAGAGCAAGGACGATTTGGGCCAGGCGGTGCTGGACCGCTACGCGGGACAAGGCCTCGGGGCGCTCGAAACCGCGTCGTTTCGTGGGCAGCGCGATCCGTTGAAACGGATTCTAGCGTCGATCGACCACTGGATCGACCTCGTCAAGGACCCGTCGGCGCCATGCGGTTGTTTGCTCGGCAACTTCGCCCAGGAGCTGTCCGATACCCACCCGAAGATTCGGGCCCAGTGCGCGCGGCACTTTGACCGGTGGACCCAGATGCTCAAGCAGGACTTCGACGAGGCAAAGTCCGCCTACCGCCCGCGCGCCCAGATCGACACGCAAGGACTCGCCGAGCACTACGTAGCGGTCCTCGAGGGCGCGCTGTTATTAACCAAGGCTAAGAGCGACCGGAAGGTCTTCGAGCGAAACTTAACCCATCTCAAACGCTATATCCGGACGGTCTTCGAGGGCGAGTAGCTGTTTCCGTTCGGCATGATAGATACCAACTGGTTGGTGTCTGACAATGCAGTCGAGAGAGAGGAGGGGCGATGTACGCGATTACGGGTGCAACCGGAAACACGGGAAAGCGGATTGCCGAGGCGCTGTTGGCAAAGGGGGAGCAGGTCCGGGTCGTCGGGCGGAGCGCTGAGCGGCTGAAGGCGCTGGTGGATCGCGGCGCCGAGGCGTTCGTGGCGTCGCTCGATGATGTGGGCGCGACGACGCGTGCGTTCGCGGGAGCGAGGGCCGTCTATCTCATGATCCCTCCGCCCTACGCCGAGCCCGACGTGCGCGGGTACCAGAATCGGGTGGGGAAGGCCTTGTCGGAAGCGGTCGTGGCCGCGCGTGTGGCGCACGTCGTGAATCTCAGCAGCGTGGGAGCGCATCTGGCGGAGCGGGTCGGGCCCATCAAAGGGCTGCACGATCAGGAAGAGCGCCTCAATCGCCTGGCCGGCGTGAATGTCCTGCACCTACGTCCTGTGTCCTTCATGGAGAACGTTCTCTTCAACATCAACCTGATCAGACAGGCCGGGATCAACGGCACGCCGCTGCGCGCGGATCTCGCCATTCCGATGATCGCGACCCAGGACATCGCCGCAGTCGCGACTCGGCGTCTGCTTGCCCTCGATTTTTCCGGAAAGGCCACGCAAGAACTCCTGGGTCAGCGCGACGTGTCGATGGCCGAGGCCACCCGCATCCTGGGGCAGGCCATCGGCAAGCCGGACCTGCCCTACGTCCAATTCCCGTATGAAGAGGCCGAGAAGGCCATGGTCGGGATGGGACTGTCTCCGGACATGGCGCGCGCGTTCATCGAAATGTATCGGGCATTCAACGACGGGATCCTGCGTCCGACCGAGCCTCGTTCGGCGGCCAACACCACGCCGACATCGTTCGAGGAATTCGCAAAGACATTCGCGGCGGTCTACGCCGCTTAGGCTCAACCACACACCACACCAAGGAGGCATCATGAGGCTCAAAGACAAGGTCGCGATCGTCACGGGCGGAGGAACGGGAATTGGCGAGGCCATCGCCAAGGCCTTCGCAAAGGAAGGAGCGACGGTGGTCGTCACCGGCCGGCGGAAGGAGGAGCTGGAGCGGGTCGTGCGAGAGATGGAGCGTGCGAAAGGCCGTGCGCTGGCTGTGCCCGGGAGCGTGACCCAGGAGGCGGACGTGCGTGCCGCCGTGGATGCCACGGTCAGGGCGTACGGGCGGATCGATGTCCTGGTCAACAACGCCGGCAACCTGTTTCACGCCGGCCCGCTGCACGAAACATCGGATCAGATCTGGAATGAGACGCTGGACATCTTCCTCACCGGCACGTTTCGGTTTACGCGGGCGGTCATCCCGCACATGCTCAAGCAAGGCGGTGGGTCCATCGTGAACATTTCGACTACGGCGGCACTAAAAGCTCTTCCCGGCTTTCCGGCCCACGCCTATGCCGCGGCCAAGGCCGGGGTGATTATGCTGACGAAATCGGTCGCCATTCAGTACGCCAAGGACAAGATCCGGTGCAATGCGATCTGCCCGGCGGGAGTAGACACGCCTGGCGTGGCGGGCTGGCTCAGTGATCCGAAAGCACGGGAATGGTTTAACGGCATCCACCCCGTCGGTCGAATGGGCCGCCCCGAAGAGATCGCACCGCCTGCGGTGTATTTTGCCTCGGATGAATCGCAGTGGACCACCGGTGCGATCTTGCCCGTGGACGGCGGCGTCATGGCGCAATGACATCGGACTGCGGCGCCGGGTTACGCCGGGGCTGTCGTTTCTGAAAGGGGACGTGAGACCATGATCCGAAGGTCCTGATCCGAGTGAAGGAGGAAAACAGATGGCGGGAAAGAGCCCTGTAGACACGGTCAACACGTTGATTGAGGCCATCAACCGAGGAGATCTCGGCGCAGCATTGGCCCAGTACGAGCCGCACGCCATACTGGTGGCAGAACCCGGAAAAGTGGCGACCGGAACAAAGGCGATCCGAACAGCTCTCGAAGGGTTCATTGCTCTGAAGCCGACTCTTCGGGGCGACGCGCATCAGTTTCTGGAAGGAGGCAACCTCGCGCTCTTCTGCTCAAAATGGACATTGACCGGCACGGGTCCTGATGGCAAGCCGGTGGAAATGGGCGGGACCTCTTCGGACGTCCTGCGGCGTCAAGCGGATGGGAACTGGCTGATCGTCATCGATAATCCGTGGGGGACAGCGCTTCTTGGCTGACGGCAGCGGGCAGATGCGCGAACAGATCAGCGACTACTCGCACCGCTCCCGCTCCTATCGCTATTCCATTGTCGAGGGGCCGCTTCGGCGTTGAGGCCAAGGGGCAAGGGGCGCTTGTGGTTTGGGACACTGAGTTCGAGGTCCTTGATCCGAGCCAGGAGGCGGCGGTTGGTCAGATGTTCCAAGGGATCTACACGCAGTGTCTGGCGTTGCTCAAGCGGCGAGTCGAGTCGGACTAAGGGACGCGATCCGGAGGAGGGGCATGGGACGAACAGCCGGAACAGCGACGACACGATCCGTCTCTCACAAGGTGACCACTCAAGCCGCATCGGCCGAGCCGATGTTGTGCCAGGTGGGGACGAAACCGAAGAACGACAACGGCTACTTCGAGGCCATGACCAAGGTGATCTTCCGCTCGGGTCTCAGTTGGACGATGATCGAGGACAAGTGGCCCAACTTCCGGAAGGCATTTGGCGAGTTCGCGATCGCGAACGTCGCGCGATTCGGCGAGCCGGATGTCGACCGATTGATGAAGGATACCGGCATCGTGCGCAACTACCGCAAGATCATCGCGACGATCGACAATGCACGCGAGCTGCAGACCATTCAACTGCAAGGCGCTGGGCCGTCGGTTCTCATTCCTCGGTGGGTCAACGGCGGTGTTCTTTCTCCGCTGTGTAGGCGAGGAAATGCCCGAGACGATTCGACGATGGGAGGAGGAAGCCCGGGAGAAGAAGGCGGGTACCAACGGCGAGTGACGTCATATAAGAAGGGAGTGGCAGCCATGTCGGAACTTCACCATACGATCACGATCAACGCACTGCCGGGCAAGGTCTGGAACGTGTTGGCCGACTTGGAAGCCGTGCAGCGCTATAACCCCACGGTGTCGCGCGCCCAGTACATCTCGTCCAACAAAGAGGGCCTCGGCGCGAGCCGGCAGTGCGATCTCAAGCCAAAGGGCGTGGTCAAGGAACGCGTCATCGCATGGGAGCCCAACCACGCCATTGCGCTGGAGTTGTACGAGAGCCCGTGGCCGCTGGTGTTCATGAGGTGGCGGACAGAGGTGAAGCCTGAGGGAGCCGGAACAGTCGTCAGCCAGCGGATGGAGTATCGGGTCAAGTTCGGGGTGCTCGGAGCGTTGATGGATCGCCTGGTCATGCGCCGAACACTGGATCGGACGATCGCCGATGTGTTCGTTGGGCTGAAGCGATTTGTCGAGACGGGCGAACAAGCGTCCGGCACACCACGATGAGAGGGCGCGATGCCTCGTAAGCACAAGGCGGGATCAGCGACCACACCGGCGGCCCCAGATGCGCGGTTTGAGTCCTTGCGCGAGGCGTTGCTGCGTGACGACAGCGTGACTCCGGCGAAGATGTTCGGCTCGCAGGGGTTGAAGGTTCGGGGCAAAGTGTTCGCCATGCTGGTCAAGGGCAGACTGGTGGTCAAACTGCCCCGCGAGCGTGTTGAAGCGCTCGTTGAATCCGGACGCGCGACGCCGTTCGATCCCGGCCACGGCCATCTGATGAAAGAATGGGCGGCGGTGGAGCCGGATACCGAGGGCGCCTGGACTTCGCTGGCGGAGGAAGCGAAGGCCTTTGTTGTTCGGTCGAGTCGGTAGGTGCTCTCTCGGATGGCGACCAACTCGCGGCGGTTAACTGGTCCGAAGGATTCGGGTTCCTGATGCGCGCCGATGCACGGGATAACCCGGGCGTGATTGCTCCGCCGCTGCTGATTTACGCGGTGGCGTTCGGCGGGGCCGAACTCCTGCACGCGCTGGCTCCTCTTCATGTCGGGTCTGGGCTGATGAGAGCACTTGGGGGGACGCTGCTGATCGGGGCGGGCATCCTGCTGGCGCGCGGAGCGTTCCGCGCCATGGGTCTTGCGGGGACGAGTGCGAATCCGTATAGCTCGGCGACGGCGCTCGTCATGCAAGGCCCGTTTCGGTGGACGCGCAATCCGCTCTATCTCGCTCAAACGTTCCTGTACATCGGCATGGCGATGGCCCTGAACACACTCTGGCCCCTGGCGTGGCTTCCCGTTGTCCTGTTGGTGATGCGCTACGGCGTGATCGAGCGGGAGGAGCGTCGGCTGGAGCGGCAGTTCGGAGCGGTCTATCAGGCGTACGCGGCGAGGGTCCGCCGCTGGTTCTAACCGGGAACCGATGACCACACCTCAGATCATCCGTATACCGATCTTGCCCGCCGGTCTGGTGAACGCTCACCTCATCCTGGGGCCAAATGGCTGCATTCTTGTCGATACCGGGCTGCCTGGGTCGGAGGCGAAGATTGAGAAGGTGTTAACAAAGCACGGACGTTCATTCGGGGATATCACACTCATCGTGATCACCCACGCTCACGTGGACCACGCGGGGAACTCGGTGTCGGTGCGCGAATTGTCCGGTGCGCCGATTGTGGCCCACGAGCAAGACGCCGAATACGTTCACCGAGAAACGTCAATGACATTCTGCCCCACCGGGTGGTTTGGCCGTCTTTTCCTCAAAACACCCTTGATGTTCGAGTCCTATCAAGGGTTTGCTCCGGATATTTTACTCTCGAGCGACACGCTGGACCTCACTCGCTACGGCATTCCCGGCGTAGTCACCCACACGCCGGGTCATACGGCGGGTTCCATCTCGGTAGCGCTTTCGACGAAAGACGCGCTGGTCGGCGATCTTATTGCTTCAGGAGTTCTGTTGGGTGGCCTCATCAGAACCAACCATGCCAAACGTCCGCCCTTTGAAGATGACCCGCGTGCAGTGGGCTTTGCGCTGCAACGTCTGCTTGATTCCGGCATGGAGAGATTTTACATGGGGCACGGCGGCCCCTTAAATGCCGGCGAAGTCCGGCGTCACGCGCAGGTTCTTGCGCGAATACCCATGAGCGGCCCGGCCTTGGCGACGAGGTGATCTGAGGTGTGCGGCATTGTTCGTCGCGCCGAGCGTCGTTCGTCACGCAGCGAGGGAAGGAATCTGACATGCAACCGGTACAGACACCGATCACCGGTCAGGAAGACCAGGGCGACCTGTCGTTGCCGTTCCACGCGCTGGTTCAGTTTTATCACGCCTTCAACACCAGGAACATGACGGTCATGGCGGAGAACTGGGCGCAATCGGACGAGATCGCGATGGACAACCCGCTGGGAGGGATCAAGCGAGGCTGGGCGGACATCCGACAGGTGTATGAGAAACTCTTCAGTGAGCCAGCCACCGTATACGTCGAATATTACGACTACACGCTCCACGAGGCCGGCGAGATGTTCTATGCCGTGGGCCGAGAACGTGGCTCCTTCCGAGTGGGCGGTGATGAGATCACGCTCGCGATCAGAACCACTCGCGTCTTTCGGAAACAGCATGGCCGATGGCGGCAGCTCCACCATCATGGATCGATCGACGATCCGAAATTGCTGGAGCGGTATCAGTCGGCGGTGCTGGGCAAGCCGCCGGATAAAAGCGAGAGAGCCCGCTAACCAGGAGCTCAGGTGTTATGTGTATGGCCGAATCGATTTGGAGGTGTCGAGGGCGGCGATGACGGGATGACGAGCCTCCCGCCACTCGTAGAACAGACCACGCCACAACGTTCGAAACGCGCATGCGCCACGACCACGTGACCGATAGGCTGGGACGTGGCCGCATGGGCCTCTCCCGACCGGGGATGCGCAAGTCCCTCGCTCGGCGTTATCCCGGCCGATCCTTTCGGCTGCATGGCATGATCATCGATTGACGGCATAGTCTCCCTTCTTCATTTGGTCGGTCACACTTCCCCGTGAAAGATGTCTAATACATCGAATGCAGCATCCGGTGGACATTGGTCTCTCCGATGCTGAGGGAGAATGAGACGCGCATGGAACAGACGCTGGAAACGTGGGTCGAACGCGCGAAAGAAGGTGATAGAGCGGCGCTGGAGGAACTGGTACGCGGCATCAAGGACCGGATCTACAACCTCGCCATGCGGATGCTGTGGCACCCGGCCGACGCCGAAGACGCGACGCAGGAAATCCTCATCAAAATCGTCACCCACCTGAGCAGTTTTCGCAGCGAGAGCGCGTTCACGACCTGGGTCTACCGCATCGCCTCCAACTTCCTCTTAACCACCCGCAAACGTCTCGCAGAGCAACACGCCCTGACCTTCGAGCAACTTGGGGAGGATCTCGATGAGGGGCTCTCCGAGCCGCCATTGCAGGTCCCGCCAGAGGCCGATCAAGGTCTCCTGGTCAAAGAGGTCAAAATTGGCTGTACCCAAGGGATGTTGCTGTGCCTGGATCGTGATCATCGCATGACCTATATCTTGGGGGAGATCTTCGAGGTCACCAGTGATGAGGGGAGCGATATCTTAGGCATCACCACCGCGGCGTTTCGCAAACGGCTTTCCCGCGCGCGCACGCAGATTCGCGCCTTCATGCGGGAAAAGTGCGGCCTGGTCAACGCGAGCGTCCCCTGCCGCTGCGCCAAGCGGGTCAGTGCCGTGATTGACTCCGGCCGGCTCGATCCCGAGCACCTGCTGTTTGCCGATCATCCCGCCCGCGACACGACGTTGATCGCGCGCGTCCAAGAAGTGGAGGAACTGGAGCAGGCGGCCGCCGTGTTTCAGAGCCACCCAGATTATGCGGCCCCGGACAAGTTCGTTGAGGGCATCAAACAGCTCGTTGAGTCCGGAAAGTTCGGCATGTTGAGGGAATAGTCCCCCCAGGAACAGGAGCCCTTCGGGGTGTCCGACTGACGAAGCGGAGGTGCGTGACATGAATCACACGAAACATCTTTTCGCGGTGTTCGCGTTCACAGCGGGCTGCCTCGTCGCCGCTCAGAGTTACGGCAACGAACGTTCTCAGCCGAGTCACCCAGCCACGAGGACAGGAGGAGCCATGGACACGCAACTGATCGAGCAGCGGTTGAAGACCTACTTTTCGGCGCTGAATCACTCAGACGTCAAGGCGGCCATCGGGTCGTACACCAAAGACGGCATATTTATGCCGACCGAAGGACCCACGGCCATTGGAGTTGAGCAGCTCGATGGAGCGTATCGCTCGGTGTTCAACGCCATCAAACTCCATGTGGGTTTTACCATCGAAGAAATTGTTCAGAGCGGTGAGTACGCGTTCGCCATCACCACATCCAATGGGGAGGTGACGATTCTTGCCAAGGGGGTGACGGCTCCGGAGAAGAACCGCGAGCTCTTTGTCCTGCGGAAGGAGAATGGGCAATGGAAGATTGCGCGGTACATGTTCAATAAATCGTCGCCGTCGCAGCACTGAGAACGAGCACTGGTGCGGGCGTGCCGAGAGCACGCCCGCACCATGATGCCTGATAGGCGTGACTGATGCTGTCCGTTCAACACTCATTCGAAAAGGAGAACACTGTGCAACAGGCACAAGGCGCGCTCACCCTTGCCGGACGCACGATGCTCGCCCTCATGTTTCTGCTGTCAGGGCTTGGCAAGATCGGGAGCGTGGCCGGCACGCAAGGGTACATGGAGGCGAAAGGCGTCCCGGGCGTGCTGATCTGGCCCGCCATCGTCCTGGAAATCGGGGGCGCGCTCGCGGTCATGGTTGGCGCCGGCACGCGGTGGGCCTCCGGACTACTGTGCGTGTTCACCGTGCTGACGGCCGTCATCTTTCATCGCCAGTTCAGCGATCAAGTTCAGATGTTCATGTTTCTCAAGAATGTGGCGATCGCAGGCGGGTTCTTGTACCTGTTGGCATTCGGTCCTGGCCGATGGAGCTGGGACGAGCGGAAGACGCGGTAGGACGTACCGTGGCGATTCCGTGTGATGGGGGCTTCACCGGACCTTCCTGAACAGGCGGCCGTCGCAGTCCAAGAGACCGGGACTGCTGACTGTCAGGCGCGGGTCTTGATCCCCAAGGCTTTGATGCGCGAGGCCAGCGTGGTGGGCTTCATGCCCAGCAACTCTGCCGCGCCGCCCGCACCGAATACCTTTCCACTGCTTTGCTTCAGTGCCGCCATGATGCTGTCGCGCTCGTGGCGCTTCAGGTCGTCGCGAGTGAGGAGGGTTGTAGTCTCGTTTGCGCGCGGCCGGTATCGGTGGGCGTCGGACGGTGGTGATGCCGCCACCTCGAATCGCAGCGGCCCCCCTTGCGCGAGGATCACCGCGCGCTCCACGACGTTCTGGAGTTCGCGTACGTTCCCAGGCCAGTCGTGGGAGGCGAGCTGGTCGGCTTGGGCACGGGTAAGGCGTGGCGGAGGTCGGTTCATCCGGTTTGCGGCAAGCCGGACGAAATGCGCGGCGAGCGGTGCGATGTCTTCGCGGCGCTCGCGCAAGGACGGGACCGTGATCGGGAAGACGCTGAGCCGATAGAACAAGTCCTGCCGGAATCGCCCGGCATCCACCTCGGCCTTCAGGTCGCGGTTGGTCGCGGCGATCACGCGCACATCGATTCTGCGAGTGCGGCTCTCCCCCACCCGCTCGATCTCCTGTTCCTGCAACACACGGAGCAGCTTGGCTTGCATGGCGAGCGGCAGTTCGCCGATCTCGTCGAGGAACAGCGTCCCGCCGTCCGCGAGCTCAAACCGGCCAGGTTTGTCCTTGAGCGCGCCGGTAAACGCGCCGCGCGCGTGACCGAAAAACTCGCTTTCGAAAAGGTGTTCAGGGATTGCGCTGCAGTTGACCTTGATGAGGGCGCGCTCTTTCCGCGCGCTCTGTTGGTGGATGGCACGGGCAACGAGCTCCTTGCCCGTGCCGCTTTCGCCCTGGATGAGCACGGCGGCGTTGGTTGGCGCGACCAGTTCGATTTGCCGCAACACGTGGTGCAGTGCGCCACTCTCGCCCACCAGGTCGCGCGAGCCGAGCGCCGCGGTGACCTCTTCGCGGAGGTAGTCGTTTTCCAGTTCGAGCCTCTTCTTGAGTGTGTCGATCTCTTCGAAGGCGCGCGCGTTGGCGATCGCCACCGCGGCGTGGTCAGCGAAGGTGCGGAGCCACGCGAAGGCCTCGGGGGTGAGCTCGCCTCGGTCGAACATGCCGAGCACACCGAGCACTTCGCCGCGAAACACCAGCGGCTGTCCCGCGAAGGTTCGTATGCCTTCGGCCGTGATCCACTCGGGTCGTGCGACCCACGGCTGGTCGGATGTCACATGGGAAATGAGGAGGGGTTCCCCGGTCTGCGCGATCCCCCCGATCTTTCGGACACCGAGCGGAAAACGGCGGAACGCGCCGTCGATCCGGGACAAGTCCTCTGAAGAATGTTCGGAGTGGCCCGCGCTGGCGGCGAGATGGAGGCAGCGTGTTTGGTCCGGACATTCAGAGCGGAAGCGACATTCCCCGCAGATGTCACCTGGTGCGATGAGCCAGATGCGGACCAGTGCGACATCGGAGCACTCCGCCACGCCGTCCACGATCTGCCGGAGGACCCCGTCGACCGCGCGTGCATGGCCGATTGCGAGCATGATGGATCGGATCGATTCAAGGTTCACAGAAGGTTTATAGCACGAGAAATCGTGTTCGTACAGCGAGAACTCGTTGTAAGACGAGATGTCGTAGATATCGTATGTCCTAGATAGGTTAGTGTTTACAATCATATACGTCGTATCAGGCTGTTGGCATGATGCTTGGATTAGCAGGTGACACTGGCGAAGCGAGTAGCGGGGTCCAGTGGAGCCCGGGCCTGGGGACGCGCGTTGGGTGTGTTGCAGGCTCGCGAGCGATTTCTCTTTGAGGAAAGGAGTTGAGGATGTTTCGACGGACGAGTACGGCGGTCAAGTATGCACTCGGGGGGCTGGTGGCGATGGGAGGAATTGCGCTTCTTAGTCTGGCGCCTGTTGACCAGGCACGCGCCGGCAGTGAGATCACGATCCATCTCGTGCAGAAGAACGGGTTCTTCGAGTCGAAAGACTCGATGTACCCGCTCAAGGCCGGTGAGTACGCCTTCGAGGTCGCCAATGACACCGGCCGCGACGTCGGCTTTCAGCTCCAGGACCCCAAGACCGGGAAGACGCTGATTCTGGGGCCGCTCAAGATCGGGGAGACCAAGACGTTCAAGGCCAAGCTGGCTGCGGGGGACTACCGCTATCGTTGCCCGATCAATCCGACCCCCTGGTACGACTTCTCGGTGGACAAGGGTTGAGGAACGGCCAACGTCAACCAGCGACGGTCCGAGCAGCGGAACGATCGACCGAAGGGAGGTGACTGCATGCAAAAAGAATCCGGCAAGAACGCCACGCCCTCCTATGTGTGTGAACCCTGTGGGGCAACATCTGTGGAACCCGGGACGTGCTGTGGCAGGACGATGAAACCGATTCGCGACGCGAAGGCGTCGGCGAAAGGCCACTCGTGTTCGTCGTGTTGACATGGGTCGTGGGCTGATCGGGTGCCTGCACGGGGAGGCGCGTGTCCCGATTCCGCTGGCCCCAGGGGGCGCGCCCTCTCCGCCGCAGGCTGTTGAAGCAAGGGAGAGCCGAATGAAGAGCACAGAAGGCCGGATCCTCGGGTTTCGTCTCGGCATCTATGTCTTCAAGGATGCCGAGATCGTGGACTATGCCGCACCGCACGGGGTGTTCTCCGTCGCACGGCGGTTTGACCCGGAGCTGGATGCGTTCCTGGTCGCGGAGAACGTGCGACCCGTCCAGACACAGGCGGGCTTCACCGTGCTGCCGAACTATTCGTTCGGCGATCGGCCGGCGATGGACGCCTTCCTGGTCCCAGGCGGATTCGGGACCCGGCAGGAGATGCACAACCGCCGGCTGCACGAGTTCATCCGCGCGCTGCCGGATCACACGTTGCTGGCGAGCGTGTGCACCGGCTCGTGGGTCTACGGCCGGATGGGACTGCTCGATGGCCTGAGTGCCACGAACCGCAAAGAACCCGACCGGCTGGAAGCCTCGGCGTTCGGCAAGGTACCGATCGATCGCCTCGCCGAGATCGCGCCGGCCTGCCGCGTGAGCCGTGCGCGTGTGGTTGATGCCGGGCGCATCGTGACCGCCGGTGGGATTGCGAGCGGGATGGAGATGGGCTTCCACCTTTTGCGACGCGCGGGCTATGACGAAGCCTTTATCAACGAGGTTGCGCGCGTGATGGAGTACCACCAAGCATACGCCCTGTACCGCGAGGACACCGAGTACGCGGCCCTCGGGCCTCAACTGGCGGCTCGGCCTCAATGAGCCTCTCTTTCCATCAGATCGCCTTCACCCCTTCGGTGCTCGCTGCGCAGCAGCGATACAACACGCGCGAGACCATGCTGCCGGAAGACGACGGGATCCCCGCGGTACTCGGCCCGGAGGAAATCGCCTTCATCGCCGAGCGCGACAGCTTCTACCTGGCCACGGTCAGTGAAACCGGCTGGCCGTACATCCAGCACCGCGGCGGGGCGCGAGGGTTTCTCCGTGTCGTGGATGCGCGAACGCTGGCCTTTGCTGATTTCGGCGGCAATCGCCAGTTCATCACGGTCGGGAACCTCGCGCAGAACGACCGCGTGGCGCTCTTTCTGATGGACTACAACCGCCGCGCACGGCTCAAGCTGCTGGGTCGCGCTCGCATCGTGAACGCCGGTGACGATCCCTCGCTCGCCCACCAACTGACCATGCCCGACTATCGCGCCCGGATCGAGCGGCTGTTCCTGATCCGCGTGGTCGCGTTCGACTGGAATTGTTCGCAACACATCACACCCCGGCTTGGCCGAGAGGAGTAGCAGGATGCTGAACCATGTGTCCGTTCGTTCGTCGCTTTCTTATCGCGAGGGTCAGGATTTGGCCGATGGAGTGGTGACCTCATGCCCTGCCGCGACCCTCCTCACGCTGGCCGATGGCGCGGTGATTTACCGCCAGAGTGATGCGTGCCGGCATGCCTACGTGGTGCTCGACGGGCTCGTCATGCTGTCGCGATTGACGGCCGATGGCCAGCGGCTCGCCCTCGCGCTGTTGTCGCGCGGCGATTGGCTGGGCTCGTTGACCATGGCGGGCGAGGGCCGCGAGGCCGAGGAAACGGCCGAGGCCAAGGGGTCGGTTCGGTTGTGCCGCGTGGCGCACGCGGATCTCAAGGGCTGGTTGGCCCGAAACCCGGACCTTGCGTGGGAGCTCATCGAACGGACGGAGACGCAGCGCCGGCGCCTGGTGCACAAGCTTGAGAGTCTGGCGACCCGCGATGTGCGCGCTCGACTGGCCGAGACGTTGCGTGAACTGCTCGATCGGTTCGGCGAGCCGTGCGAGCACGGCTTCGCCATCCACGTCCGCCTAACCCAGCAGGAGTTGGCCGACCTGGTCGGGGCCAGCCGTCCCGTGGTCAGCACGATCCTCAACGACCTCCGTAACCTGGGCGTTCTTGGGTATTCCCGCGAGCTGATCTGTGTGAGCCGGCCGGATACCCTCCAAGACCTGCTCGTCGCGTAGTTCCCTTCTAAACTGCTCCACCCCATCTCATGTGTTAGCTGCCGAACAGACGCCGTGGACCAAGCCCTGTAGAGTGCACTGAGGTATCCGGGCATTGGTGATGAGAAAGACGAGCGCTGAGCGCGAAAGGAGGAGGTTCATGGAACAGACATTGGCCGGCAAAGTGGCCGTGATCGTGGGAGGCAGCAGCGGGATCGGGAGGGCGGTGGCCGCACGCCTCGCACGATCCGGCGCTCAGGTCACGATCGTGGGTCGTCAGAAGGAGAAGCTGGAGCGCGCAGTGTCCGAGCTGGTCCGGGATGGCGCGGTCACTGGGTGGCAGACCGACTTGGGTGATCGGAGGGCAACCGACGAACTGATCACGCGACTGGCGGTGGAACGGCCGCGCGTTGACTATCTGGTCAACGCCGCCGGCGTGTTCTCGCCCAAGCCGTTTCTTGAGCATTGCGCTGAAGACTATGACGCCTACCACGAGTTAAACCGCGGAACGTTCTTGGTGACGCAGCAGATCGCCAAGACCATGAAGGCGGACGGCGGCGCGATCGTGTTCATCGGCTCGATGTGGGCGCACCAGGCGGTCTTGGCCACCCCCAGTTCCGCGTACTCGATGGCCAAGGCGGGCCTCCACGCCCTCACCCAGCACCTGGCGATGGAGTTGGCCAGCCACCGAATTCGGGTCAACGCCGTGGCGCCCGCGGTGGTGGAAACCCCGATCTACGGCTCGTTCATCGACCCAGGCCAGGTCAAGACCGTGCTGCAGGGATTCAACGCGTTTCATCCCATCGGCCGGATCGGCCAGCCGACGGACGTCGCCAATGTCGTGTGTTTCTTGCTCTCCGACGAGGCGTCGTGGGTGACGGGGGCGATCTGGAACGTGGATGGCGGCGTGATGGCCGGACGAAACACCTGAAGGGTGGTGAAAGGACAGCAAAGGCAGGCAATAGAATCAACCGTCAACCAGAAGGAGGAACCAACATGGCAGCGAGATTAAGAGCGATTGATCCGACCAAGGCCACTGGTAAAGCCAAGGAAGGACTGGATGAAGTCCAGGCCGCCTATGGCATGACCCCGAATCTGATGAGGACCATGGCCAACTCACCCGCGGTGTTGAGGGCGTATTTGGATTTCAGCGGCGCCCTGTCGAAAGGCGTGCTCAATGCCAAACTGCGCGAGCAAATCGCGCTGGCGGTTTCTGAGGGCAACCGCTGTGAATACTGCCTCTCGGCCCATACCGCCATCGGGAAGATGGTCGGGCTGGGGGATACAGACATCATTCGAGCGCGGCAGGCCACTGCGACTGACGCCAAGGTCGACGCTGGCCTGGCGTTCGCCAAAAAAGTGGTCCAGAACCGGGCCAGTGTCAGCGATCAGGACATCGATCAGCTTCGGAAGGTCGGCTATGCCGATGGCGAGATTGCCGAGGTTGTGGCCAACGTGGCCCTCACCATCTTTACCAACTACTTAAACCAAGTAGCCCAGACCGACGTGGATTTTCCCAAGATCGAGCCGGGCGTGTAGGCGGGCGACAGAAGCTGAGACATCGGCGGCTTCGGTTCAGCCTCCCCTCCTGACAGGAGGGGAGGCTTTTGGGGGACCGATAAGTCGCCGGTAGGCAATGGGAAGGACCATCCCGGGAGGCTCTCACGAATGAAACGGATCAATCTATTCAGCGCAGTCTCAACGGCGTTACTCGGTACAACCACCCTGGCTCTTGGCCTCGTGCTCTCGAACCTCGCCGTCGCCAGAAGGCCTTGGTGTGAGCTGGGTCAACGTCATTGACTCATCGGCCATCGCGAGCCTCCTCGGGCTTCCCGAAGGAATCGTCCTGGTGGGATACCTCACCGTGGGACACGTCGCGCGGTTCACCGAGAACCCTGCGTCGGAGACGTTTGGCGGCGAAGCCCGGTGCTCCGTGGAGTCCGTTCTGTTCTACGATCATTGGGGTAACCGGTCCCCCCGGCCAAACAGCTTCCAGCAGGCTCTAGCTCCGGCGGCGATTGACTTTCGCGAGGGACAACTCTATACGTAAACGGCTGTCGTGGTCACAGCGGCTTCTCAGCGCCGGGCGCGCGGCGGTTCTCTGAATCCCGCTCGGCGACCGGCCGTACGGTATGAAGGATTTCAATCTCCAAGATTCCAGCGGCAATGATCTTGGGTTTGGGGAACCAATAGCTGAGTAATCGGATATCGTGGAACCGTGCGTCGGACCGACCGTCGAAATTCCGTTGGCGGGATTCCTGGCGGCTCACGGGCGGCGTCTGACATCCTCCACGAGTTATGAGGCGGGGAAACAGGCATGAGGAAACAGCAAGATATTGACAACCCGGAAGTTGCGGCCGTCTTCGGTACCTATCCGAAAGACGTGAGGACCAAACTCATGGCTCTCCGCCAATTGATATTCGACGTGGCATCGAAGACGGACGGTGTTGGACCATTGGAAGAAACTCTCAAATGGGGGCAACCGAGTTATTTGACGACCCAGTCAAAGAGCGGAAGTCTCGTCCGGATCGACCAGATAAAGTCCCAGGCAGGAAAGTACGCCATGTATTTTCATTGCCACACAACACTGGTTGAGACCTTCAAAGAGCTGTATCGAGGTCGTTTCGAGTTTGGTGGTAACCGAAGCATTATCTTCGGAGCAGATGACACAATTCCCATGACAGAGCTCAGCCATTGTATTGCAATGGCCCTCACCTACCATCTCGACAAGAGGGCAGAACGCAAACACTCTGCGCATCGGTCCTCGGGACGCGCAAAAGCGGCACGCCGTTGAACTCAGCGCAGATGTCTGAGACCATGTCCGTGCGATTCGACCTACGAAAAGCCGTTCTTCAAGATCGGGACATTCTGGAAACGCTCATCGCTCGCTCGGCCCGACAACTTGGCGCACTCGATTACACAGCCGAGCAAATCGAGGGTGCGCTGCGCGGAGCGTTTGGCGTCGACACGCAACTGATCCACGACGGAACCTATTTTGTGGTTGAGTCAGAAGGCCGAATTGTCGGCTGTGGCGGCTGGAGTCGCCGACGCACGCTGTTCGGCGGTGACAGTCATGCCGAACGCAGCGCGGCCGAGCTTGATCCTCGCGTGGAGGCCGCCAAAATACGCGCATTCTTCGTCGCTCCTGAGTACGCGCGCAAGGGAATCGGCACGAGACTGCTTAGGCACTGCGAAGATGATGCTCGGTCATGCGGGTTTTCGCGCCTGGAGCTGATGGCCACTCTGCCCGGGGCGAGACTCTACGCCCGGCATGGTTACGTGGCGGGTGTTCCCGTCCAATACGAATTAGACCAGGGGGTGACGATCGAGTTGATCTCGATGAGCAAAACACTTCGCGGGAACCATGAACCGGGCATCTGACAACTTCGGGAGTGACTTCGATCATCCACAGCCGTAGCCGGTGGATCCCGCCATTGGGGGGATTGCGGCGGAGTCGCGTGACGCAGCACCGCTCTGCGGCTCGGCTGAACGAGCCGGCGACGGCTCTGACGAATCTGAGTTGGTTCCAGTTCATTGATTGTGCTCCGACGAGTTGAAACGGTTCTTGAATGAGGTCCTTCCCGAACTTGAACACCATCTCGCGCACATGGCCGAGACGGACGAGCGTTGACTGCAGAAAACGGGCGGGCCATGCAAAGCATGGCCCGCCTTGTTGGATCGTCGCTGAGTCGTTCCCTACGTCAAGCGCGTCAGGGTAAACGTTCCGGTTGTGTCGGGGTTCGCACTGTCCCCCAACGTGAAGGTCCCGGTCACCTGGTTTGTATTGGTGGCGGTGCCCGTCCCACCTCCCGAAGGACACGTTCCACCGTTCGCGTCGATATTCAGCGTAAAGCTGCCACTCGCGCTCACGCTGCCGCTCGCGGAGAGACTCGGGATCGTAAAGTTGCCGGCGCTATCAACCAACACCAACCCACCAGCCTGCTGCATATCCACCACACCGGCGTTTTCACCACACACAGTGGAGTTCGCGGTTAAGACCGTGAAGGTCAACACCCAGGCGCCGGCAAACGGCATCTCCGAAGTCGCTGCCTCAAGGCGCGTGAACGTAAACGCGCTGACGTCTCCGGCCTGGTTGAGCGTGCCCGTGATGGTGTTCAGATTCGTCGCGCTTCCGGTACCAGTCCCAATGGGACAGGTCCCACCACCCGGGTGGCCATTCTGATCACCAAACGCCGTAATCGTCAGATTGCCATTGGCATCGACGGTGCCGCTCAACCCGATATACGCGGGATAGTCCGCATCCATCCCGACGAAATGGCCGCTGGCATCGATCACGACCGCGCCGACGTCGCCGGTCACGCCGATATCCTGCGCGGTCAATCCGCACAGCGACGGCGCGCCGACCTGGGTCGTCGTGGCCTGTAGATGCCACACCCCGGCGTAAGGATTAGCGGTACTGCCGCTTAAAGGGCTGCTGTTGCTAAAGAGCGCGGTGAAGGTGCCGTCGTTGTCCGCGTCTTCCTCTACCGTGGTGTCCACGCTATCGGCATCTTCGGTCACGGTGGCCCTGTAGTCGACAATGCCATCATCGTTGGTATCGACATTCACTACGCCGTTGTTCACCGTGACGCTATCCAGAAAATGGTCAAAACCCGTTTGATCAGCGTCAAATGGGCTGGTAATCAGGTTGAACGTCGCTGGGTCGATCCCAGCAATCGTGGTCAGCCAGCTTTGCACCATCTGCTCGACCACGCCCTCGATCACGCTGAGTTCAGTGGGACTCGGCGGATCCACCGAGCCCGTCCCAGCAAAGGCCGCGTCAATCGTGGTGTTCTGAACCTCATACCATGTCCGAATGATCAGGTCGGTCAGTGGGTGGATGTTGACCGTGCCGGCGGTCTCGCCGATGCTGTACAAGTACGACCCGCCGCCCACGTCGACTCTCACCAGAAACGGTGGGGTCATACCCGTGACGTCAAGGCTGTACGAGCCATCGGTCCCCGTGGTCGCCGTCGCGGTCGTCCCATCGGCGTCTTTGATCGTGATCGTGGCGCCGGCGATCGCCGCACCCGTGGCCGCAGTGCCGGTCACCGTGGTCGATGTCGCGGCGGGCGATGAATCCCCGCCCCCGTTGCACCCCGCGAGAAGCAAGAGTCCTAAAAAGGTTCTCAGACCCCCCAACTGCTCCCTGGTATTTCGCATCAGTCCCTCCCTTGAAATGGTGTGAGCGCGCCGCCTGACCCGTCGGCGTAGAGGGAAGTCTAGCTTCGGCGGATAACGCGTCAAGGGTTCGAACACAGAGACGGGATTGACGGCGAGGCTGCTGTTCTGCGATATCTATCTCCTCTCACAGAAACGGGCAGTCAACTCAAGGGGGAGCGAGCATGGGCTCGGAGGCGCTCTGCACGTGTCGGTCTGAGGGCCGGACATCCAAGGGCACGGCGCACCTGGATTCGACCAGCCTGGTGTTCCGCGGCGAGTTTCGGCTCGCGATCCCGCTCAAGGACGTCGCGCAGGTTGAGGCGCGAGACGGTCGCCTGACGCTGACGTTCTCGGCCGGTACGGCCTCGCTGGATCTGGGCAAGGCGGCCGAAACGTGGGCGAGCAAGATCAAGAGCCCGAAAAGCTTGATCGACAAGCTGGGCGTCAAGCCCGGCGCCCGCGTGTGCGTGCTCGGCGTGCAGGATGAAGCGGTTCTCGATCAACTCCGGCAGCGGACCGACCAAGTCACCCACAAGCCCAGGCCCGATGCAGACATCATCTTCTATGCGGCCGACAGCCTGGACGCACTCAAATCACTCACGCGCCTGAAGGCCTCGCTCAAGCCTGACGGGGCGATCTGGGTGGTCTCGCTCAAGGGCAAGCAGGCGCGCATCAAAGACACCGACGTGATGGCCGTTGCCCGTGACGCAGGGCTCGTCGCCACCAAGGTGGTGGGCTTCTCGGACACGCACACCGCGCTGAAGCTCGTGATTCCCAAGGCGAAGCGCTGACCCGCGCTCAGTCCCGGGGCGTCAGCCTGCTCCTGCTGGATAGTCATCGCTAGTCGGAGTGCGTTGTACGCCTTTTCAGAGCCCCGTAGCGCATCATTGATGCACAGGAGGCGTCGCCACCTCCCGAGTAGGCATAGGGCAACTCAGCCCGGATTCCGCAGTTGACTTCGTTACGAGGTGGGAACCGGAGGCCTGGCGCGTGGCGAACGCCGTGGGGGCAGCCGGGGGATGACGGCCTCGGGCGGGGTGGCGGGCTCGGGTGAGCCGTC
>JBFLXB010000042.1 GCA_040757335.1 Nitrospirota bacterium
TCGTGCTGAGGCGAGCCCGGACGAAGCCCGCGCCGTCAAACCCGCCGCCCGAGCGTCGTTCGCTGATCAGGACAAACGACTGCGCCAGGTTCACCGGGCTTATGCTCACGTTAACCGTCGCCGCTCCGTTTTTCGCCGCCGCACCCCGTTGCACCGTGACCCCGGAGCTAAAGTACGCAACGTGATAGCGGATCGCCACCGCACCCGTGGTGCCCTGACGCTGGAAGGTCAGCGTGGTGCCGTTCGTGATTTGGCCGCTGATTGAACCGCTATTTGGCGACGCCTCGTTGTGCGAGACTTCAAACCACAAAATGCTCTGCGCGGGCACCACGGTCCCGATGGTCGCTGTGGTGGACGTCGCGCCGGCGGCAATCGTGGCGGTCCCGGTCTGCACGCCGTTGGTCGAGTCAATCACGGCGGCCGGCGCCTGCGACGGCAACACCGCGACTGCCGCAATGACTGCAGCCAGGGGGAAGAGCGTTGTAAGTATCGTCCGTCGCACGTGAGCGAGTGGCCGAATCCGCGCTGCTCCAGCTGCCGTCGCGTTTATGCCGTCACCATTGGTGAGATCTTGAGGTTTTGATGAGGTGTCGCTCGAAGTCCAGTAGCAAGGGGCAAATCTCGTAAACCAGCAGAAGGCTTTGGTGAATTTGCACGGTCCATGCCATATCGCATGTCGGGAAACCGTAGGTAAGAGAACACATAATTGGTTCGTTTTTGAGTCTTTCTGGTGTGGGCCCCGTCCCTGTCACCCTCCCTGGAGGCCCTAAAGTGGAACGTTCTCGCCCCGATTCCCATAGGCGCGGCGCTTGCCCCGTTGAAGAGACCAGCCGAGGGATCGAAACATTCGGCCGGGAAAGGCCATCAGGCCCAAATTTTCGTGGGTTTACGACAAAATCTGGTGGGAAAAAGAGGAAGAAAAATAGGAAAAAAAGGGAGGCCCGAAGCGGGCCTCCCTCAGAACCTAGGCGGGTCTACTGAATCGGGAGCGAGTTATTTCTCGCCACCGAGCGAGCGAACGTAGGTAATTACCTCCCACGCCTCTTGATCGTTGATCATGGCAGGGTTGTACGAAATCATCCCAGTCCCTGGGCTGCCGTTCTTCACCACCCAGAACATCTCACCGGGCGTGCGGACCTTGTTGAACTCCGGGTTGGTGAAGTTGCGCGGAGACGGATCAAGCGCGGCTCCGGCAGGGCCATCACCCTTCCCCGTGTTGCCATGGCAGGTAAAGCACGTTCCCTTGCCCTCGAAGATGGCCTTGCCTTTTGCAAGGACATCCGGCGTCGGTTTGAGCGGATTCTTCATGTCCTTCGCCTTCTGCAACTCGGCAGCCGGCACGCGGGACATCTTGATGTCCTTCTCAGCCGCCGTGGCCACGCCGGCTGCGAAAGCTAACCCGATCACTCCCGCAATCACCACACCTGTGCTCTTACCCATGGACCGTTCCTCCCTCTGCAATGAATGAAGTGAGCCCCCGACCTCGACGACTACTCGACCTTCACGGTGACCGACGCCTTGGCATCGAGCGGCTCATGGTCGCTGCTGTACGCCTGGACCGTGATCTCGTGTGTTCCCTTTGGCAACCCCTTGATAACCGTCGACGTCCCTGTTTTCACCGGTTTCATTTGCCCGCGATCCACAAAGACGTGGACATGATCCGCCCGACCGGCTTTCTCTTGCGTCCACGTGACCGTCACGTCGCTCCCCACCACCTCGTTCGGTTTGGGGGAGACGATGGCCACGCTCCCGTCCGCTGCCCACGTCATGTCGACGGCAACGAACGACACCCCAACGGCCCAAACCACCGCCATCAACGCGCGACGACCGATCACAGCGACTCTCGCCACCCACGGGCGGCCGAGGTTCGCCTCTTCAGACGAGATCCGGAACCGAATATTCAACGCCCGACGCCCGGTCACGACCCCGATTGCGCCAAGCTTCGTTCGTAGAGCAAAATGAGCCACGCCTCCTCTTCATCGATGACGCTGCCGACCAGCGGAACCATGGCCGTTCCCGCGCTCCCGTTCTTCAAGACCCACATCAACTCTCCGTCGGTACGCGCGCGGTGAAACGCCGCGTTCGTAAAATTTCTCGGCGAGGGATCCAGGCCCACAGCCGCGGAGCCGTCGCCCACCCCGGTCTGACCGTGGCACACGAAACAGGTACCCTTCCCGTGATACAGCCCGTCGCCCTTGGCAATATTCTCCGGAGTGGCCGGAAACGGATTGGTCATCGCCTTGGCGGCTTCCATCTCCTGCTTCGGAACGCGGGCTTGAAGAGGATCGCGTTCAGCCGCCGTCAGCGTCGCGGGAAGGAGCACCAGCACACAAAGAGCACCGACCGACACCACCCACCACATACCATCCCGACCGCATCCCGAGGACGCCTCTTTAACGGGGCGGGATCTTAAAGAAATCCCCCCACCTTGTCAAGCAGGGCGGCTTCTCGCGCGTGGGTGGTTCCCCGTGCGACGAGAGAGGCACCCCGGGCCCGCGTGACGCGGTGCTATACTGAACACGCCCACGACGGATGTCCCCACGGATGAACAACCCGAGCGAGCAACACTACGACCTGGTCGTCATCGGCGCCGGCCCGGCCGGTCAGAAGGGCGCGGTCCAGGCGGCCAAGCTCAAGAAGACCGTGGCCATCGTCGAAAGAGAATCCTCCCCCGGAGGGATCTGTCTTTATACCGGGACGCTCCCCAGCAAGACCTTGCGCGCGACCGTGCTGCTCTATCAGGGATTCCGGAAACGCACCTTCCGCGGCATCTCTTGCAGCATGAGCCCTGAGGCCACCCTGGCCGATTTGATGTATCACAAAGACAGCGTTATCGATCACGAGCGTCTGATTATCTCCGACCAACTCTCCCGCAACTCGGTCCGGGTGATCCATGGTCAGGCCAGGCTCCTTGACTCCCATCGGGTGGAGGTATCCGGCGCTCAGAGCGCACCCACGGTCCTGCACGGCGCCTTCATCTTGATCGCGACGGGTACGCGACCGACCCACCCACCCTACATTGACGCGGTCGTTCCACCGATCTATGACAGCGATACGATCCTGCAAATCAAACGGATCCCACGCACGCTGACCGTGTTGGGGGGCGGAATCATCGGATGCGAATACGCGTGTATGTTCGGCGCACTCGGCACCAGGGTAACGCTGGTGGACCGCCGCAAGACGCTCCTGCAGTTCATGGACGACGAGATCGTCGCCGCGTTGTGTTTCCAGATGCGGAACATGGGCATGACGCTCGCACTCGGGGAAGAGATTGACGCCGTTGAGGTCACCGGCCCCGATACCGTCGTCACCAGGCTGCAAAGTGGAACGGCGATCACAAGCGAGGCCGTCCTGAGCGCCGCGGGCCGCACCGCGTGTGTGGAGGGTATCGGTCTCGAGAACGTCGGCGTGTCGTTGAAGAACGGCAACCTGATCAGAGTGAATGAATCGTTTCAAACCGCTGTTCCGCACATCTACGCCGCGGGTGATGTCATCGGGTTCCCGAGCCTCGCCTCGACGTCCATGGACCAGGGCCGGATTGCGGTGTGCCACATGTTCAACCACGCAACCCTGTCGTTCTCCGATCTGTTGCCATACGGCGTCTATACGATTCCGGAGATCTCGGTCGTGGGAAAGACGGAGCAACAGCTCACGGAACAGTCGGTGCCTTATGAAACCGGCGTCGCCCGTTTTCGCGAAATCGCGCGAGGACAAATCCTAGGAGAGACCGAAGGACTCCTGAAGCTGATCTTTGACCGGGATACACGGGAGCTCTTGGGCGTCCATGTAATCGGTGAGGGCGCGACCGAACTCGTACACATCGGTCAAGCCGTCATCGCGCACGGGGGGAAGATCGACTACTTTGTGAACACTGTCTTTAACTATCCGACGCTCGCCGAAGCGTACAAGGTCGCGGCGCTCAACGGCATCAACAAACTCCACTGATCACCGACCTTTCCGCTCAGGCCGTGCCTCCTGGCAGCAAACGCTCCGCGGCGTATCGCGCTGCGCCGAGCAGGGGAGCGCGTGGATTGGTCACGACTTTCACCGGAATCGCCTCCAGCCAGTCGCGGTAGCGACCTTTCTGCGCGAACCCGGCCATGAACGCCCCGTCCTTGAGTTTGTCGATGATTTTCGGCGCAATCCCGCCCCCGACAAACACCCCGCCGATCGCGTACGCCTTGAGCGCCAAGTTGCCGGCCTCCGCGCCGTAGAGCGAGACGAAGAGATCGAGCGCTTCCACGCACAGCGGGTGTTCTTTGGCCAAACCGAGGCGCGTCACCACGGCGCTCACGTCGTCCGTCGCGAGTCGGTCTCGCAGCCACGAGGGTTCCTCGGCAACCCCCGCGTGGAGCAGATAGCGATAGATATGGTAGACGCCGGGCCCCGAGACCACGCGTTCGCAACTGACGCGGCCGAATTCAGCGCGCAGAAATCGCAAGAGATCGATCTCGCGGTCGGTTCTCGGCGCGAAATCCGCATGCCCGCCTTCCGATGGAATCGGGAGGTAGCGACGACCATCCCAGGCTAGGACCGACTCGCCGAGCCCGGTTCCCGCGGCAATCACCGCGATGTTGCCTCTGGTCGGCACGCCGCGGTTGATCACTACGAATTCATCATCCCGCAGGTACAACATCCCAAAAGCCGCGGCCTCGACGTCGTTGAGCAACTTGGCGACCGGGGCGCCGACCGTCGCCGTCAATTCCCGCTCGTCCAACACCCACGGGAGGTTTGTCGTGCGGCAACGGCCCTCGCGAACAGGGCCCGCGACGCCGAGGCATACCGCCGACACCACGGCGCGCTCTCCGTGTTCCAGGAACACGGAGAGCAACTCCTCGAAATGGGCATGCTGACGGCTGGAGAACGTCTCTTCCCTCGCGATCTCGAAACGGCCCGCTTCGGGATGCACCAGCGCCAGGACGGTTTTGGTCCCGCCGATGTCTCCGGCCAGAATCACGTTCGGCTCACTTGGCAGGACTCAGAGCGCCCGCCACCGCCGCCCGTCGCGTTCGACTAGTCGATCGGCCTCCACCGGCCCCCAGGTGCCGGCCGCGTACTCGGGCAACCACTTCGAACCCTGTTCCCTCCACCCATCGAGTATGCCCGTGATCCATTCCCACGCCGCCTCCACCGCGTCGCGCCGCATAAACAACGTCGCGTCTCCGGCCATCACGTCGAGCAGCAGCCGCTCGTACGCCTCGGGCGAGACCGTTCCATACCCGGAACCGTAGCGGAAGTCCATGGCAACAGGGTCGATCCTAACGCGCGATCCCGGCTGCTTGGAGTTGATGTGCAGCGAAAACCCTTCCTCTGGTTGAATCCGCAGCGCGAGGACGTTGGGTTCCAGGGGCGTGGACGGGGGAGCATTAAATAACACGGGGGGAATCTCTCTGAACTGGACCGCGATTTCGGTGACGCGCTTGGCCATGCGTTTTCCCGTCCGCAAATAAAACGGCACGCCCGCCCACCGCCAGTTGTCGATAAAGGCCTTCAGCGCCACGAACGTCTCGACCGTCGAGTCGGGCTTGACACCCGGTTCCCGTCGATAACCGGGAACCTCCTCGCCGTTCGCCACTCCCGGGCTGTATTGTCCACGCACGGTGTACTCGTTCACGCGTGACCCGACGATCGGCCGGAGCGACCGCAGCACCTCCAACCTGGCGCTCCGCACCACGTCGGGGTCCAGTGACCACGGCGGCTCCATCGCCACCAGTGACAGGAGCTGCAGGATGTGGTTCTGAACCATGTCACGCAAGGCCCCGGCCTCTTCGTAGTACGCCGCGCGCGACCCGACCCCCTTCTCTTCGGCGACCGTGATTTCGACGTGGTCGATGTATTTGTGATTCCACAGCGGTTCGAAAATCCCGTTGGCAAACCGCAGGACGAGCAGGTTCTGGACCGTCTCCTTACCGAGGTAGTGGTCGATCCGGAACACTTGCGATTCATCGAAGGTCCGCCCCAGGACGGCGTTGATCTCGCGAGCCGATTCCAGGTCCCGCCCAATGGGTTTCTCCACGATCACTCGCGAGTACGGATGATCCGGGACCGGCGGGTGAACCAACCCCGCGTCCTGCAGGCCCTCGGCGGCGGCCGCAATCGACGTGGGCGGGATCGCCAGGTAGAACACCCGATGGCCCGGCAATCCGAGTTCCCGCTCAACCGCTTGCGCCCGAGATCGAATCCGTTGGTAAGTCTCGGCGTCTTCGATTCCACCGATGGCATAGAACAGCCGACGCTCAAACTCGCCCCACTTCGCCTCGTCGAGGGCTTGCCGCGAGTACGCGACTACGCTGTCCCGAGCCATCGTCCGGAACTCGTCGTCGGAGAGCGGTTTACGGCCGACCCCCAAGACCGCAATGTCCGGGAGCGCCCCGTCCAAGAGCAGGTTGTACAAGGCCGGCATCAGTTTCCGACGTGCAAGGTCACCGGATCCACCAAAAATGACCAACGTACACGATGGCGCACCACGCTTGAGCTCCGCGTTGGTTCCGTTCGCAACGGTCGGTTCAGGCATCGTCATCTTCCCCCCCCCTCACGATCCGGCAGACCGCACCGCGTGCCCGCGGAGCCGAATGAATCCTCGCGTTGCGAGACGACGCGATAACTGTCCTTGGCCGATCACATGACCACCTTTCCGGCCCTTCCCAGGTTAATCAACCGAAGAAACACCCCAGTCCCTGATCTCATACCCCACCCTCTCTGCACGAGAAGACGGTGACCTTCGTAACTATACTATCCATCGGTCGACCGGAGTCAACGGACACGAGTCTTGTCACTCGCGCGGCGTCGTCTCCTGGTTGGAATTGGAATGTGTGCTATCCTTACCCCCCGCACGCAACCCACGACCTCTTCAGCGTCTTGATGACTACGGCCGGAGCACCGAGATGAAGTGTTCATATTGCACAACGCCCAACCGGGATGGTCGACGTTTCTGTTCCCGGTGCGGGGTGATGCTCGGGTGGGCGTGCCCTCGGTGCGCATTCTTCAACCACCTCGGCGAGCAGCATTGCGGAGGCTGCGGCGTCCCACGCCTCGGAGCCGAGACGCCGCACGCCGCGCCCCAATCGCCCGAAGCAACCGTTCAAGCAGCGACGTCCCCGACGACCGGACGCAGCGCGGTCATCAAGGACGAAATCACTCGGTTTCTTCAGGAACAGGCCGCCGCCCAGAATCACCACGAACAGACGGCGCCGGTTTCGCAGGATGACATCGACACCCTGTTTCGGCGGTAACCGCCGGCCGAGGCCTTGTGCCGCTTAATCGCGTCCTTCAGGCCAGACTCGGTCAAATCCTCCTCGAGCAGAATCGCTTGACTCCCGAGCAGCTCAACGCTGCCATCGAACGCCAGCGCGACAAAGAACCCCACAAACAACTCGGCACCATTTTCGTCGAACTCGGATTCGCCAGCGAGGCCGACGTGGTTCAGGCCGTGGGCATGCAATTCAATTTACCGGTCGTCGATCTGAATCTGATCACGGTCGCAACGGACGTCATTCGGTTGATCCCCGAACCGCTGGCGCGAAAACTTTGCGTGCTGCCCGTGTTTCTGGTGGGTAAAGAACTCACCGTGGCGATTGCGGACCCTACGGAGATCGATACCCTCGACTTCCTCGCTCGTGAAACTCGTCATGTGATCCAACCCGTGCTCGCACCTCGCCGCCAGATCACCGCGGCGCATGACCGCTTTTATCCCGAGGACTCCGCGCTCCAGACGTTGGATACCCAGGACCTTCAGCGGTTCGACGTCGGCCACGGTGGCCCCGGCGAGGTGGAGCGGCTTCGGGCGGTGGGCAAAGAAGTCCCCATCGTCAAAATCGTCGACCAGATCTTCAACCGCGCGATCACGGAAGGCGCCAGCGACATCCACCTCGAACCCAGCGAGTCGAAATTTCTGGTTCGGTTCCGCGTCGACGGCTTGTTGCGCGAAGTCATGTCGTTCTCGCCCGTGCTGCGCACGGCGATCACCTCGCGGATCAAAATCCTGTCGAGCCTCGACATCGCCGAACGGCAGAAACCCCAGGATGGGCGCATCCAGCTCTCGGCCCACGAACTCGATCTCCGCGTCTCCACTCTCCCCACCCACTACGGAGAAAAGGTCGTCATCCGGTTGCTCGATCGGGCCAACGTCCTCATCGGTCTCAAAGATCTGGGCTTTGCCGCGAACAATCTGGATCGTCTCAGTCACCTGATCCGACAACCCTACGGCATCGTCCTGGTGACCGGCCCCACCGGCAGCGGGAAAAGCACCACCCTGTATGCCGCGCTCAACGCAATCAAATCTCCAGAGGTCAACGTCATCACGGTCGAAGACCCGGTCGAGTACCATATCGACGGGATCAACCAGGTTCAAGTCAACAACAAGAAGGGGTTGACTTTCGCCGCCACGCTGCGCTCCGTGTTGCGGCAGGACCCCGACATCATTATGGTGGGTGAAATCCGCGACCCGGAAACCGGGGCGATGGCCACCGAGGCGGCGCTGACCGGGCATTTGGTGCTCTCGACGCTCCACACTAATGACGCGGGAGGAGCCGTGACCCGATTGATCGAGATGGGCGTCGAACCGTTCCTGCTCGCCCCGTCTCTGCTCGGCGTGGTTGCTCAGCGACTGGTGCGCAAGGTCTGCCCTCAGTGCCGCGAGTTGTACGAGCCCCGGCCCGCGGAACTTGAGCGGCTTGGGATGGAGGGGCTGCCGGAAGGTCTGCGGTTCGCCCGCGCCAAAGGGTGCCCCCAGTGCCAGAACCGCGGGTATCGCGGCCGCACCGCCATTCACGAGATTTTGGTCATCGATGAGATCATGCGGCAAATGATCGGCGAAAAAGCGCCTCAGGCGACCTTGATGGAATACGCCGGGCAACGAGGATTTATCGACATGCGGGTCGATGGTCTAAAAAAACTGGTGGCGGGTTTGACCACCGTGGAGGAGGTCCTCCGAGTGAGCAAAGGATAGGGCAATGGGACAAACACCAAAAACAGTACTGATCGTCGACGACTCCAGTTTCATGCGAAACGCCCTCAAAGCCATCATCGAGAAGTTGGGCTACACCGTGGTGGGGACGGCCGAGAACGGCGTGGAGGCGGTTGCGAAGTTCCGTGACCTCAAGCCCGATGTGGTGACGCTCGACATCATCATGCCCCAGATGGGCGGGCTCCAAGGGCTGAAGCTGCTCAAGTCGGTCGACCCCAACGCCGTCGTGGTCATGGTGTCGTCGATGGCCGACCGAGACTCCGTTACGGACTGCGTCAAGGCCGGGGCCACCCACTACCTGCTCAAGCCCTTCGACGAAGCCAAAGTCGCCGAGGTCATGAAGCGCGTGACGTCCGAGGCCGCAGCGGCGTAGAGTCGCCGCTCCGCGCGGCTGCGTTTCGATCGGTCGAACTGCCCGTCAGCGCTTCAATCGTTGATATGCCACCGGTACGAGCGCGAGCAGCCCAAGCAACGCGAACGCCCCCAACACTCCCGGTGACGCAACGTCCCTGAGCGATTCGATCCGCCCCAACTGACTCCCCGCATTGGCGTAGACGATGCTGGCAGGGATGATGCCGATCGCGGTGGCGGCCGTGTACGTGGACAGCCGGATCCGCGTCAGCCCTGCAGCGAGGTTGACGAGGAAAAATGGGAACAGCGGAATCAGTCGCAAGGTCAACAGGTAGTTGAACGCATTCCGACCGAACCCGCGCTGGATCGCGTCCATCTTCTCGCCGAATCGGCGTTCGACGCCATCCCGAAACAGGTAACGCGCGGTCAGAAACGCGAGCACCGCACCGGAAGTCGCGCCAAGATTGACGTACACGGTCCCCAACGCGGTTCCGAACAAGAACCCTCCGGTCAACGTGAAGATTACCGCACCAGGCAACGACAACGCAGTCTGGACGCAATAGGCCGTGATAAAGATGGCCACCGTAACGGCATAGTGCGCGTCGGTATACGCGCGTAGCGCGTCCTTGTTCGCCTTGAGCGCGGAGAGCGTCAGGTGGCGTCCAAGATCAAAGGCAAAAAACGCCGCCACCCCGAACACGACCGCCACGGCAACGACCAGCTTGCCGATTGGCAGACGGTGCGATGCCGGTTGGGACGTCGAGCCGGGTCGAGACCGCTCCTCCGGACGCTGCGGTGGCTCCATTATGATCGGCGTTCCTTCATTCTTGTGGATCGGAGAGATCCAAGAGCCGATCGTTTGACCCGGGATCGAAGCCCGTCGATTTCGCACCAGGCGCAGAGGGTCTCGGCGCCTTCAAGACCAGACCGCTCGATGTATCGGTAGCCGTGGGGGTCAACCGTCCCATCTGCCCAGCGGTCGGTGAACGACGGATACTCCCGACCGTCGTACACGGCGGTGTCATCCAGCTTGGCGACGAGCAGGGTGCGGCCTGCCGGCGCCTTGAGGGCGGCCATCAAGATCGCGTGATAGCGTCGCGTCAACAGCCCGGCCACAGTGCCCGCCGCGTAGCCGCCAATCCCGTTGGTCACCAGCCACTCGCGCGATTGCGCCGTCCCGAGGTCGCCGCAAAGCTCGCGACCGAATGCGATCATCATCCCCGGCGAGTCCATGTACGCGGCGTACGGCTTGATCGCACGGATCATCGTTCACAACCACCAAGGCTGCCGCGGGATTTCGCCTCGGCTTGTCGGGTGCAACGGGCGACAGTTTACCACGCTAGTCCATGGTCGCCCCGCCGCACAGGTTGAGCGCTTGACCGGTCATCCCGTCGGCGGCGTCAGAGGCTACGTACACGGCAAGTTGCGCGATTTCATCGGGCCGCATGAAGCGCTTGAGCGGTACGTCGGCTTCGGCTTGTCGTCGGAACTCGGCGTCACT
This sequence comes from Nitrospirota bacterium, assembly GCA_040757335.1. Lineage (NCBI taxonomy): Bacteria > Pseudomonadati > Nitrospirota > Nitrospirota bacterium. The sequence goes on from JBFLXB010000042.1 coordinate 10,818, forward strand.
CACGCCCATTGCCCGCGCGCCATTCGCGATTCCCTGGCGCGCCATTGCGGTCTCTACCCAGCCGGGGCACAACGCGTTGACCGTGATGCCGCGCGGCGCGAGTTCCAATGCCAGCGAGCGGGTCAACCCGATGACCCCGTGTTTGGAGGCGCAGTACGCGGCATACCCCGGTACGCCGAAGCGCCCCAATACAGACGAGAGGTTGATGACCCTGCCGTGCGCGTGGTCTTTCATCTGGCGCACCGCGAGCTTGGTCACGATGTACATCCCGGTCAAGTTCGTGGCCAGAATCTGTTTCCACAGCACCTCGTCGGGATCGGACACCGCCGTGATCCCCGACACGCCCGCGTTGTTGACGAGGATATCGACGTGTCCCCATCGCCCGACCACGGCCTCGATGCCACGAGCGACCTGGGCCCTGTCCGTCACGTCCATCGGGAGCGCCATGACGCGCTTGCCCGGGGGATCCAGCTCGGCCGCCACGGCGGTGAGCCGCGACGTATCGCGAGACGCAATCGCCACCCGCGCGCCTTCGCTCACCAACGCTCGGGCGGTGGCAAGCCCGATGCCGGTTCCCCCGCCGGTTACGAGCGCCGTTCGGTCCAGCAGTCGCATCATACCCTCCCGCTGATCGTCAGGCGGTGATCTTAGAAGGCCTGTTGGACGAAATCAAGAAAGCAGGCGCGACGGTTGGGCCTACCGGTTGGCGACCGTTTTTCGGGCGAACTCGCTCCGGTCGCGAAACCAGTACTCGGGTGGAAAGTCGTCGACTTGGATCACCTCGCGCCGAATCGCCGCGGCTTCGGCCACCACGTCCGCTTCGCGCGGCGTGATCACTTCCAACGCCACGGCCTCTGACAGCAGCACCGGTTCGTCGGCGTTCCGCAGGACGCCGCGCTGGATGGCGGCGCGTAACTTCTTCTCGACCGCGTCTGCAGCCACCACCTTCTCCAACGCCAGGTCAAGCCGTGCCACCGCCTCGGAGGAGCTCTTGGGGATGTAGACGCCGACCGTGAGTCGATCACGCGCGGCTGAAGGCTCCAGCAGGACGGCCGCGACGTCGTGGGTCAACCGGTCGCTCGGTCTGCAAGCGGAGCGCCCGAGCGGGAACACCATTGCCCTCAGGGCACCAGCCGCCACGCGATTCGGGAGATTGCGCAGCACCGCGTCGAGGCGCTCCTCGGCGGCAAACAGGTGCTCCTCGCACGCCCACCGAACCAGCGGGAGATCGGCCTCCGGTCGGCCCTCATCTTCAAAGCGCTTGAGCGCGGCCGAGATCAGATAGAGATGGCTCAACACGTCGCCGAGGCGCGCCGAGAGAGACTCCCGCCGTTTGAGCGCGGCGCCGACCAGAATCATGGTGACATCAGCCACGAGCGCAAAGGCGGCGCTCAGGCGACTGGCGCGTTGATAGAACCGGCGCGTCGGCCCGTCAACCGGGGACGCGAGCAACCGAGCGCCGCTCAGTCCGTGGAGCAAGGCCCGCCACGCGTTCCTGGCGATGTGACCGAGGTGCCCGAAGAACGCGCGGTCGAATTCTCGGAGCGCCTGCTCGTGGTCGGGGTTTCTCGCTGCGTGCATCTCCTTCAACACATATGGGTGGCAGCGGATCGCGCCTTGCCCAAAGATGATCAGGTTGCGGGTCATGATGTTGGCGCCTTCCACCGTGATGCTGATGGGGATCGCCTGGTAGACCCGCGCCATGAAGTTGCGGGGCCCCAGGGCCACGGCGGACCCTCCGTGGACGTCCATGGCGTCGTTTACAGCACGGCGCATCAGCTCGGTGAGGTGGTACTTGATCACGGCGGAGATCACCGACGGCTTCTCCCCGGAATCCACCGCGCCGAGCGTCATCACCCGCGCCGCATCCGTCACGTAGGCCGAACCCGCGATGCGGGCCAACGCTTCTTCCACGCCCTCGAAGCGACCGATCGGCGTCTTGAACTGTTTGCGGACCCTGGCGTAGGCACCGGTCGCGCGGGACGCGAGCTTACACGCGCCGGTCGCCAGCGCCGGCAAGGAAATCGCTCGACCGGCCGCCAGACTTTCCATCAACATCCGCCACCCCTGGCCGATGCGGGCTTGGCCGCCGATGACATAATCCATCGGGATGAACACGTCTTTCCCTTGGTTCGGCCCGTTTTGGAACGGGATGTCCAGCGGCATGTGCCGTTTGCCGATCGTGATCCCCGGCGTGTTGGTGGGGATCAGCGCCACCGTGATCCCGCGATCGGTCAGATCACCCAGCAGACGGTCAGGATCCAGGCACTTGAACGCGAGGCCGAGTACCGTCGCGACTGGACCGAGGGTAATGTAGCGCTTGTTCCAGTTCAGACGAATACCCAATACGCCGGATTGCCCCTTGAACGTGCCGCGACAGATCACGCCGGTGTCGGGCATCGACGCCGCATCGGATCCGGCCTCCGGTCCGGTCAACGCAAAACAGGGGATCTCGTCGCCGCGAGCCAAGCGCGGCAGGTAATAGTCGCGTTGCTCTTCGGTGCCGTAGTGGAGCAACAACTCCGCCGGCCCCAACGAATTCGGCACCATCACGGTCACGGCGCCCGTGATGCTTCGGCTCGCCAGCTTCATCACCACGCAGGAGTGCGCGAGCGCCGAGAACTCCAACCCTCCGTACCGCTTCGGGATGATCATCCCGAAGAACCGCTGGTCTTTGATGAATTTCCACGCTTCGGGCGGCAGATCCCGCCACTCCTCGGTGATCCGCCAGTCGTCGAGCAACGCACACAACTCGTCGACCGGACCGTCGAGGAAGGCCTGTTCTTCATTCGTGAGACGGGGCGCGGGGGTGGAGAGCAGTTGTTGCCAGTTCGGCCGACCGCTGAACAGTTCCGCGTCCCACCAAACCGTGCCGGCTTCGAGCGCCTCTCGCTCGGTCTGCGACATCGTTGGCATGGCGTTCCGGAACGCGCGCAAGAGCGGCGCGCTGATCATTCGCCGCCGAAGCCCGAACACGTCCATATCACCGTCCCTAGTGGATTGTGGTAGCCCATACGGACGCCGCCCCTAAGACGCTCGACGGCATGCGCAAATTATAGCACCCGCCATGCTGGCGGTATGGTTTGAAGCCGTCGAGGGCAAGCGCTCTCGGTGTGGCTCCGCAAGTCGAGGCCTCCACGTTATCCGTGCGAGCGGCATGGGGTTTCAGCGGTTCGGCCCGTGCGTCTCGGTTTTCCTGTGCCGAACTGCAGGATTGTAACCTCTGCGCTGGAGCGAGGGAACTCACCGGCAACAGTCACAACCATATGATAAACCAAATAAAGTTTGAACATAGCTCATGCCGAGCACGGGACTGGCCCCACGAGTTCCGGGATTTGGTGTACAATGTGCATACAAAACCCTTCACAGAAAGGTCATCATGCCGTCGCTGACTAAGGAAGCCGTTGGAGGAGAAGTCGTCTCGATTTGCACGAAGTGCCGGGTCGAAACCCACCACACCGTCGCCTCCAAAGTGGGAGAAAAAATCGGGAAGGTGCGATGTAAGACGTGCGGCAGCCTGCATCGCTATCTCCGTCCGGGCAGCCCTGTCCCTCCTGCTCGTCGCAAGACAACGAAAGTGACCCCCGAGGAGACCTGGAATCTCTGCATGAGGAACACCACCTCGAAGAAGCGAACGGTCTATACCCCTTCGGGCGCGTATCAACTTGACGACGTGATCGACCACAGTCACTTCGGCGTGGGCGTAGTCACCCTGCTCACCGCCAAAGACAAGATACAAGTGACGTTCAAAGATGGGCCGAGAATCCTCATCATGGGGATGCGCCAAGCGGTCTAACCCGATCCGCACGCTCGGCCAACAAGGCCGGGGGAACGCCCGCTCAGCTCGGTAGAAACGCGCTTCACCGCGACACGATGGCCGTTTCGTACCCTTCCTCGGCGAACGCACGCGCACGGGAGATCGCGCCGTCGCGCGACGCGAATGGCCCGAGGCGGACGCGGTAATAGACAATACCATCCACGGTCGCCTGCGTGATGGTCACGCCGCGCGCCTCCAATTCAAGTGCCCGTTTGAGCCGAGCGGCGTTGTCGAAGTCCTGAAAAGCCCCGAACTGGATGGCGAACGAGCCGTTCGACCCGACCAATGTCGGCCCTTCTGTAACCCGCTTTTGGTAGCGCGTGTCGCGATCCAACACCTCGACCTTCACGCGGCCTACCCCCGCGCTTACCAGCCCGATCTCTTGTGCCGCGCCATAGGACAGATCCAGGTGCCGGCCGCGGATAAACGGGCCGCGGTCGGTGACGGTGACGACGCCGGACTGCCCTGTTTCGGGATTGGTGACTCTCAAACGCGTACCGAACGGCAATGAGCGGTGTGCGGCCGTGAAACCGTGCATGTCGTAGCGTTCTCCCGACGCAGTGAGGCGCCCGTGAAAAGGTTCTCCGTACCAGGACGCGACGGCGCTGAATCGTTCACCCGGCGTCGGCGTGACTGCCCGGCCGCCGCAGGCGGCCAAGAGGACTGTGACGAAGAGAATGGCTAGAAGACGCGCCGCCACCGCGACGCCGACGTACCCCTGCGCGTGGGGACCGGGAAACGTTACGTTCGCTCCCACACGCCGAACACGCCGAACGGCGCCAGTCGGCGCACCCGCTGTTCCACGATCGTGAGAAAGCCTTTGGCTTCCCCGAACGTGGTAAACAGATGGCGATCGCTGAGGTGCTTGGCCCACCGCACTTGCAACGAGAACACGTCCTCGTGTTCGGTATGGTACGGCGCGTTGGTCAGTCCGCTATAGAGCTTCGGATTGGCCACATCGTAGCCCAGCAGCCGCCACCCGGTCCCCAACTCGCCGAGATCCGCAGCGTTGGGTCCGATCAGCGACAACCACTCGGGAGCCGCAGGATCGAGGGAATCGACCGCCAGGGTGACGGCGATGACGCTGTAATTTCGGTGTTCCATCCCCTCTTTCCCGGCGAGGTGCCGCAGCAGCCTGTCGCAGTCGTTCCATAGCGGAGGGTGCGGTCCCGCGTCGTCCGGCCGCGCGAGGTCCGCGAGCGCCGCGCAGACGGAACTCCAGATGTTTTTGTCCACCGAGGCCGGACGTTCCACGTCATCCCGCAGAAGATAGAGAAACGGCCCGTTTTGGGGCCACCAGTTCGCCATCGGCAGCCAGTTCTGCCGCGCATCGAAGCCCACGAGCACGTGTCGCTGGCTGTCGTGGGCCGCAAATGCGTTGACTTCTTCACCGACCGTGCGATCCATCACGTCCCTTTGAGGGTTCATCCCGTCGCGGTAAGACGCGTGAGCGCTTCGACGTACTTCTCGCTGGTCTTGCGAATCACCTCCGGCGGAAGCGTCGGACCGGGGGGCTGGTGATTCCAACCGATCGAATCGAGGTAATCGCGCACGTACTGTTTGTCGAAGCTTGGAGGCGAGCTGCCGGGCTGATACTGATCCTTGGGCCAGAACCGCGACGAATCGGGGGTCAGGACCTCGTCAATCAGGTACGGCTGGCCGGTTTCCGGCTCGAGGCCGAACTCCATTTTGGTATCTGCGATGATGATTCCCAACGCTTCGGCATAGGCCGCCGCCCGCTGATAGATGGTGAGGCTGCACTGGCGAACCAGCCGCGCCAGATCAACTCCGATCAACGATTCCATCTGCTCGAAGGAGACGTTCTCGTCGTGGCCGCTGGTGGCCTTGGTCGAGGGAGTAAAAATGGGCTGCGGTAACCGGTCGGCTTCTTTCAGTCCGGGCGGTAACCGCTGGCCGCACACCGTGCCGCTCTCTCGGTACTCCCTCCAACCGGAGCCCGCCAGGTACCCGCGCACAATACACTCGACCGGCAGCGGCTTGTATTTTCCGACGAGCATGGAGCGCCCCTGCAACACGTCGCGGTGGGCCCGGCACACCGGTGGGAACTTGTCCACGTCGGTGGTGATCAGGTGATGCGGCAACACGTCTTCCATTTCCCAGAGCCACTCGAACCAGAACTTGGACAACTGGGTGAGCACGTACCCCTTGCCGGGGATCCCGTCCGGGAGAACCACGTCGAACGCCGAGATGCGATCCGTAGCCACGAGGAGCAGGTACTCGCCCAAATCGTAGATGTCGCGGACTTTGCCCCGACGCTTTGTTCCAACTCGATCGAAGTACGTTTCGAGCACCACCGGGCGATCCGCCACATTCTCCATTCGTCCGTCCCTTTCGTCGAGGCAGCGGTCTAGCTATACCAGACGCGGGACCCGTCGCGCAACATACGCTCGCGCCTCGGGTTGACATTCGCCGCCGCTTTCCCGCCTAATCGCGTCCGGTGTCAGCGCCCTCTCCCATAAACCACCGTTTTTTGCTGATCAGCGTGTTCGCGGGCCTGGCCCTGGGGCTTCTCGCCAATGCCGCCGCGGACAGCGTGCCGTGGCTGATCTGGACGACGGAGCACGTCGCCCAACCCGTGGGCCAGGTCTTCCTTCGGCTGCTGTTCATGCTCGTGATACCGCTGGTGTTCTCGGCTTTGGTGGTCGGTGTGTGCGGACTCGACCTGGCCCACGTGGGGCGGCTGGGGCTGATGTTGCTGGGGTACGCCGCCGGGCTGTCCTTCGTCGCGGTCGTGATCGGGATGACGCTGGTCAACGTGATCCGCCCCGGAGAAGGGCTGTCGGTCCCGGTCCGTGATCCGACGACACCCAGCGCCGCGACAACGGGGACCGGGGCATCGGCCGTGGATCTCCTCGTGGGTATGGTTCCCGACAACCCGATCAAGGCCGCGGCCAACGGCGACATGGTCGGCGTGATCCTCTTTGCGCTCATCTTCGGCATGGGTCTGTCGCTGACGCGCACCGACGCGGCCCTCCGCCTGCGGTCCGGCATCGAGGGCGTCTACGACGTGATGCGAACGCTGATCGAGGCGGTGCTGAAACTGGCGCCGCTCGGCGTGGGGGCGCTGCTCGCAGCGACGGCCGCCCGGTTGGGCATCGGGCTGCTCAGCCAGCTTCTCGCTTACGTCGGCGTGGTGCTGCTTGCGCTGGCTCTGCACCTCATCATCGTCTACTCGCTGATCATCAGAGTCTTCGCCGGTCGCTCGCCGATCGAGTTCTTCCGAGACGTACGATTGGCCATGACCACCGCGTTCGCGACGTCGTCATCGAGCGCCACCCTGCCTACGGCCCTCAAGGTCGCGGAAGACAACCTTCACCTGCCGAGCCACGTGAGTCGGTTCGTGTTGACCGCCGGGTCGGCCACGAACCAAAACGGCACCGCGCTGTTTGAAGGCGTGACCGTGCTCTTTCTGGCTCAACTCTACGGCGTCCCTCTCAATCTCGGTGAACAGGCGCTCGTCATGGCGATCTGTATCCTCGGCGGGATCGGCACTGCGGGGGTGCCGGCGGGATCATTGCCCGTTATCGCGATGATTCTGCTGATCGTTGGGGTACCACCGGAAGGTCTGGGCGTCATCCTGGGCGTGGACCGGTTGCTGGACATGTGTCGGACCGTGATCAACGTCACGGGGGACCTTGTGATCGCCACGGTGGTGGCTCACCGGGCAACTGATACTGACCAGTAATACCAGGCCTGGATCACCCTATCCACGACACCTGTGGAGAACCTGGGGACAACATTTGGGATTCCGCACATTTACCCGCAATTAACACTGTAACCAACGTGTTGCCATTTTTTTAAACCGAAAATATCACTAGTATTTCAACGAGATATGCCAATCTATCGCAATAGTCCGTTTTCGTATTTTCCAATTGTCGCGGGTTTTGAGCCGTCCACAGGCCCCGTGGACAGAGCCACTCATTGAGCGGGCACATTCCGAGACAATCTGCGCGAACAGCGCGGTATTGCGGACGGTCCGGAGACACCGCAACTGAACACGGATTGGAGCGCGGCAAGCGCTCGGGGCTACGCCTTCGACGCTTTCTCGGCCCCCAGGCCGGTATTCGCCCGCACCAGCAGTTCGGCGTACCTGGCTTCCGCGTGCGGTTCCCGGCCCAGGAGCGTGCCCATGACCGCGCCCAGAAATCCCAGCGGAATGCTCACGATGCCGGGGTTCTCGAGAGGGAAGAGCGGCGCGGATTGGATGAGGTGACGCGCGGCGCCGGTCACACTTGGCGGGTCGATCGTCATCATGCTGGGACTCACGAGGATCAGCGCGATCGACGACACCAGACCGGTCGTCAAACCGCACACGGCGCCCCGAGTGGTGAACCGCCGCCAGAAGAGCGACAACACGATCACGGGAAGGTTGGCCGACGCAGCCACCGCGAACGCGAGCGCCACCAGAAACGCCACATTGGTATTCGGCCCCACCACGATGGCGATCGCCATCGACAGAATGCCGACCACGCACGCGGTCACCCGCGCCACGCGCACTTCCTCCCCGGGACTGCGTTCGCGGCCGTGGTGCAGAACCGCGGTGTAAAAGTCGTGGGCGAACGACGTGGACGCGCTGATGGTCAGGCCCGCCACCACGGCAAGAATCGTCGCGAACGCCACCGCGGAGATAAACGCGAAAAACACCTCCCCACCCAGCGCCTGCGCAAGCAACGGCGCGCTCATGTTGGTGCCCCCGTTTGCCGCGATCGCGTCGCGCCCCACGATCGTGGCCGCGCCGAAGCCCAGGAACGTGGTCATGATGTAGAACCCGCCGATAATAGCCATCGCCCACACCACGCTGACGCGTGCGGTCTTGGCATCGGGCACGGTATAGAAGCGCACTAAGATATGCGGCAAGCCCGCGGTCCCGAAGATGAGGGCAAGGCCGAGCGAGACCAGATCAAGCGCGCCATACGGCGGCTTGAACCGCAGGCCGGGCTCGAGGAAGTTCTGCGTCACTTCCTGTCCGCTGGGGTCGTGGTACGTGACGTGCGTCACCGCGCGGAAAAACGCGCCGAGATCAAACTCATAGTGCGCGAGCACCAGAAGGCTCAGCAGCACGGTCCCGCTGATGAGCAAGACGGCCTTGATGATCTGCACCCACGTGGTGGCCAGCATCCCCCCGAAGACGACGTAGACGATCATCAACACGCCCACGCCGATCACCGCGGTCTGGAAGCCGATTCCGGAGTCCTTGAGTAACAGCGCGACCAGCGCGCCCGCCCCGACCATCTGCGCAATCATGTAGAACGTGCTCACCGTCAAGGTGGAGAGCGAGGCCAGGGCCCGCACAGGTCGGGGGCTCAACCGATAGGCCAGCACGTCCGCCATGGTATATTTGCCGGCGTTGCGCAATGGCTCGGCCACGATCAGCAAGACCGTCAGGTACGCGACCAACCATCCGACCGAATACATGAAGCCGTCGTAGCCTTGAAACGCGATGATGCCCGCGATGCCCAGGAACGACGCCGCGCTCATGTAGTCCCCGGCCACCGCCACGCCGTTCTGCCAGCCTGTAATCCGTCTGTCCGCCGCGAAAAATGCGCTGGTGCCGCTGGAGCGCCCCGCCGCCCAGTACGTGACCCACAAGGTGAGCGCGATGAACCCCAGAAACATGGCGAGGGAGGTGGACATCAGCGCCCCTTTCGCCGGCCGAGTGCGGTGATGAGGTTTTGCGCCATCGCGTCGAAACGGCCCGCGGCGCGCAAATACCACGCGGCCAGGCCCCACGCCATGACAAACTGGGACAGCGCGAACAGATACGCCAGGTTCACCGCGCCCACGACCTTGATCTTCATCACGGCCGGCGCGTACCCGACCAACAGGGGCAACGCGAAATAGTATACGACGAAGAACAATGTTGCGGGCACGACGAACGCCCGCTTGGCGGCAATGAGCGCGCGAAAGTCCTCGCGCGCGGCCACGCGGTCCCAGTCCGCCACGTCCATCTCCTCGTCGGCCGTGCGTTCGTGCGGAGGCTTGGCTCCCGCTCTTCCCAGGGGTGCGATATCCGTCTCCGCGGCGACCGAGGGCGTGAAATCCCGATTCGGTGTCTTCTCTGAACGGTCGCGTTTACCTCTGCCGCGTCGTCCCATCCGCCCTCCTTCTGGACCTGATCGTCAGCCGTACGGCGGGCAGTGTAGCAGAAATCTCGACGAGCATCACCGGACACCGCACCGTCTCGGTTCGAGGTTCTCGTCCGCCTTGACTTCGGTTCGGTCGCGGTGGTATAGCGCCCTCGTTCTCGGTATCCTCAACCTTCTTTCTTCTCTATCGGTCATCCTCCCGTACGGTAGCTGAGACCTGCAAGCAGCGGGTCAGGACGGAGGGAACCGTTGATCGAGTTGCCGCCGGATTCTATGACGAAACGGCCGCGTGGAGTCGTTCCGGCGTCGCGTTCTCCCCCCATCGCTCCCAGAACCTTTCCTCGTGTTCATCGGAAAGGAGCGTGAGCGATGAAACCTGTCCCTCATTCGCGGTGTCTGCATTCGCGGTTCCCCTCCCGATTTCCGGTCCTGCTTCTCGGGGCCGGTGTCGTGCTGTACTCAACCGTTATCCCGACGACGACCCGTGCGCAGCCGGTTGATCAACCAACGGCGGGCGGGTTCCAGGAACTGCTCGGCGCGCGAATCCAGGCTCTTGGACGCTTTGATGTGCAACGCCATCAGGCGCTGCTCGATCGGGGGCAAAACGCGGTCCGCACGCTCGGCGAGTTTGACGAAGGCCGACACGCACGGTTGCAGGAGTTCCTGGGACAGTCGATCGCTCACACCGGCGCCTTGATCGCCCGCGAACGCGCGATCCTGGAGACGGCCCTGTCCGAGAGCCTGGCCGCCCAACAGAGCGTGCGGAGCGGCGGATGGTTTCAGGAACGCGTCGGCTCTGCGATCGTCCAGACCGCCGGAGTGATTGCGCCCGACGATCCGCGGTTCGCCGAGCAGCTGCGCGCACGGCTCAAGGTGCTGTCCGCCATGGAGCCCCGCGTGGCGAGCCGCGCCGACGTGCAGGTGGCGGCGCTGACCGCCCGCTGGTCGCAATTTCCGCGCGACGCGCTCGCCCGCCTGAGCGAGGCGGTGCAAGATGCCCACCGAACCTCTCGGCTGTACGAGGCGTCGTACCAGGCGTGGGTCGCTCGGCCCCTCCTCGACGTTCAGACCGGGTTCGCGTTCTCGCGGAGCGTCGAAGATTATCTTCACCTGGTCGACGCGGTCACCGCGTCCCTCCGACCCCTCTGGGGCGTGGGGGGATTCTGGGAGTTCGGCGCCGCATCGCTGATCGGCATCTGCGCGGCGATGGCGTGGGTTGGAGCCACCGCACCGCGAGAGTTTTCCCGAACCGGGGCGCGGCCCGTCCAGGCGGGTGTGAGCACCGCGTGGCGATACCAACCCTACCAATGGAAAAGAGAGGTCCCCATGACACAGTCAACAACCCTGTTCAGTTGGCCCCGCGAAGTGATGTTCGGAAGCCACTGCTCGCGCGAAATCGGCCGGCACGCCGCCCGCGATCACATCAGGCAGGTGATGATTCTGACGGACTCCGGCGTAGCCCAGAAAGGGCTCGTCGATCTGGTGAAGGCGTCGCTCCTCGAAGCGGGTCTGATGTGCGAGGTCATCACCGACGTCTCGCGCGAAGTCCCCCACCACATGGTCGCCGGCATCGCGGATCGGTGCAGGCGAGGCGGAGCCGAGCTGCTGGTGGCGGTGGGGGGCGGCAGCGTGATCGACACCGCCAAAGCCGTGGGCATTCTGCTCGCCAACGGCGGCACCATCCAGGACTACGAAGGTGTGGATCGCGTCGGCCGGCCGATCACGTCTCTCTACGTGGTTCCCACCACCTCGGGCTGCGGAAGCGAAACGAGTCAGTTCTGCATCGTGCTCGACACGACACGGAAGAAGAAGATCGAAATTTTCAGCCGCAAGCTGCTGCCGGAACGCATCTTCATCGATCCGATGATGACGCGTTCCATGCCCCCGGATCTGACCGCCGGCAGCGGGATGGAGGCCCTCTCCAACTCGATCGAGGCCTACTTCTCGACCTGGGCGAGCCCGCTGACCGACACCCTCGCGTTGAGCGCGATCCGCTTGATCTCGGAGAACCTGCGCGCCGCCGTGGCCAACGGCCAGAACCTGGAAGCGCGCCAGCACATGTCGCTCGCCGCGTTCCAAGCCGGGCTCGCGTTCACCAACGCGCAAAGCGGCGCGGTGCACGCGCTGGGGCACTCGTTGTCCGGGATGTTCGACATTCCCCAGCGCATCGGCGACGCGATTCTCCTGCCGCACGTCATGAAGGCCAACTTGAACGCCGACGTCCAGCGCATGGCCAAGGTGGCTGAAACGTTGGGCGAGCCGGTGGCGGGCTTGAGCGTGCGCGCCGCGGCGCAACGGGCCATCGACGCGGTCAAGCTCCTGTTGGTGGACGTGGGACTGCCCACCAACCTGGAGAAGGTCGGAGCCGACAAGACCGCGATTTCGTCCCTCAGCGAGCAGGCCATGCAGGATAACTTCCTGCGCACCAACCCGCGGATGCTGAATCGAGAAGACATCGAGGCTATTTACGAGGACGCGTTCGTGGAGTACGCCGAATCCGTTCCGGCAGCCTCCTGGCGGTCGAATACCACGGTTCACTGAGCCGATTCCGGGTCTCGGCGCCGGCCCGAAACGGG
>JBFLXB010000043.1 GCA_040757335.1 Nitrospirota bacterium
GGCCCGCCCCCCTCGGGCGGGGGGTGGGGGGGGGGGGGGGGGCGGCGGGACAACCGTCACCATCGCTCCCTTCGACCCTGACGGAGGCTCGATTCCGGCGTTTAAATACATCGTGAACGTGGACAATGCCCCACCCGTGAACCCGGACGGGCTCACTGAGGCGGACCGGTGCGATCCCTGTCCTTCGTCGCGGGTCTTTGACAGCTACAGCCCGGTGGTGGCCACCGGCACCTGGCGCGATGGGGAACCCCTTCCGCTGGTGACGCTGCCCGATGGACGGTATTTTGTGACAATACTCTCCGGGACTGCGGTCGCGGGTGACGACAAGCCGGATGATCTCGAGATTCGAAACGGCGGTCTCCACAAGCTCAATGGCGTGCACTTTACCATGCCGCATGCGACCGGGACTGTTCAGGTCCATCTCGACGCGGACCCCCTGCCGTCCTCGCAGATTACCATTCAAGTCTTTGAGGACAACTGGCCGCTCAACGCGGCGTGGGATATTGGAACGGAACGTGCGCCCGGGGCGCGTGACCTCAACAACGACGGGGTCATTGACGAGGCCGATCGATTCCGCGCGGTCCTCAGCGACAGCCTGGGCGGGGTGACCACCGACGTGTTCGGGAACCCGCTCTGTTCCGAGTACGATGCAGCCGGGGAACTGATTCTCGGCACCGGGGGCGCGTGTTACTCCGACGAGACCGGATTGATTCATATCAAAAATATCGCTCCGAATAAGTACGGGATCGAAGTGGTACCCCCAGTCGGGGCGGGGTGGTTTCAGACCACCACGATTGAAGGCAGCAAAACCATCGACGCGTGGGTCCAAGAGGGCAACACGCCATACCTGCCCGAGGAGATCGGGGGCCAGAGCTACCATATATTTCACGGTTTTGTGAAGCCGTGTACGTTTGGTGATGCCGCGGACCGGTGTACGACCAACGACACGGCCGGAGCAGGAACGATCCACGGTCAGGTCAAGAAGCTCGTTCCGGCGCGGCCGCCGTTTGTTATTCAGGACGGTGTGGGTGAAGTGGTTAAGTACCCCTGGGTGGCGCTGAACAACCTGAGCGGCAACAACGAACTCGTGGCCCTCGTGCGTGGCGATGAGACCGGAGCCTTTACCATCACCGGCGTACCGGACGGCTTGTACCAGGCCGTGGTGTGGGACGATCCCCAGGACTACATTATCAGTCTATGGGCGGTGGCTATGCCGCAACTGACCCCTGATGGAGCCGGCGGGTTCACCGAGAACCGGAGCGTTGAATTGAAAGATCCGCGGCTCGGCGTTTTACCGATTCCGGACTGGTGGGGCCGGTTGCACGGAATGGTCTATCTTGATTGGAACGAAAACGGCGTGCAGGACGATCCTGGCACGGAGAAGGGGCTGCCGGGCGAGTACGTGGAGGTGCGTCACCGTGACGGGAGCCTGTTGTACTCCACGGTGACGGACGCCACCGGTCACTACATGTTCCGGGAGTTCTTCCCGTTCGGCCACTTCATGGTCGCTGGGGTCGGCTACACCCGGTTCGGCGGTACCGGCGCCAACGTGGTGGCAGGCGAAGGCCAGCTCGAGTTGGGTCAACCGCCAGTTGAAGCGCGCACGGACCTGGGGCCGGTGTTGACCATGACCCTCAAAAATCTTGAGGGCGACGTCAACCGGATCGACTGGGGCAAGAAGCCATACCCCTTGACCGCTGATGGGTACACCCAGGTCATCAACGGCGGGATCTCAGGCTCGATCTGGTACGCCACGACCCGCAACGAGGAAGACATTCGCTGGGCCGCGGCTGCCGACTGGGAGCCTGGCGTGCCTGCGGTCACCGTGAACCTCTACGCCCCGGTGCTCGATGCCCAGGGCAACCTGGTGATGGATCCATCAACCGGCGGCGCGCGCAAAGGCCGCTGGATGGGGATGGTCACGACCGACGATTTCACCTCGAGCAAACCGACTGATTGCTCGGTCCTTGACGCAACAGGCTTCCCAACCACTGATCCCGACTGTCGCGAAATCTTCAGCACCTGGAACCAGGTGCGGCCCGGTGTCTACGACGGGGCGTACCAGTTCTTCTACGATTGCAGTGATCCGAACAATCCCCAGGTGCTCAAAGATCCGGAGAACGCCGCCGACCCATGCGTGCCATTGCCCGCGGGGACGTACCTCGTGGAAGTGGTGGCGCCCGATGGGTTCCTGCACCTCACGTCGAATGATCGCAACGTGATCGATGCCGGGGATGAGTTCCTCCGCGCGCTCCGGGAGCCTGCGCACTGCGTGGGGCCCACGTATCTGGTGGAGGACCGCGACAACCCGTACGTCGGGACCATGGTGAACCGGTGCGACGTCAAGGCAGTGACGGTCGCTGCGAACGGCAATGCTCCGGCGGACTTCCGGATCTTCACCGAGGTGCCGATTCCGGCACGCATGAAGGGCTTTGTGAACGACAACATCAACCTCGAGGCCAATATCGGTATTCCGCAGTTCGGCGATAAGACCGGGGTCGCGAACCTTCCGGTGTCCATCAAGGACTTCAAGGGGCACGAGATCGCGCGCGTGTACACGGACTCCAACGGGTACTTCGAGACGTTGTTGCCGTCCTCGCAGCGCGTGAACGTGCCGACGCCTTCGGGTGTATCGCCCAATGTCGTGTTGGTGTATGCGAACGATCCGGGTACCGCCGCGAATCCCGATCCTCACTTCAACGTCGCCTACAACACGCTGGTGATGGTGTTTGAACTGTTCCCGGGCAAGACCGTGTATCCCGATATGGCGCTCACGCCGCTGAACGGATTTTTGGCCAATAAGACGATCGACTGCGGACCTGGCGCGGATACGCCGCAAATCGCGAGCGTGTCGCAGCCCTATGGGGACAATTTGGGCGCATCGTCGATCACGATCAACGGGGCCGGTTTCGGGGCGTCGGGTCCCGGGAGTAAGGTCACGCTCAACGGGGTGGATGTTGGTTACTCAGCGTGGAGCGACACATTGATCGACTTCACGATTCCCGCCACCATGCCCGCTGGTCCCGCGCAATTGCTGGTCACGGCGGACAACGGCAAGACGAGTCCGACCGGGATCACGATCCACGTCACCGGTCCGGGATACTCGCCGACCTTTGTGTTCGCGGGCAGCAACCTCCAGTTGGCGATCGACGGCGCGGCCCCGGGCTCCGTGGTCCTGGTTCCGCCAGGGATCTACCGCCAAAACCCGATCGTGTGGAAGCCGATCACCCTGCAGGGCTACGGGCCGAGCGCCTCCATCATCGACGGCGCATTCTTAGACCAAATCAACAGCCCGTTCTGGACCAATCAGATGCTCAACTTGATTGCGACCAACCAGATCGATGTGGTTGCAGGTCAACCGATTGAGAACATCCTGGCCACGGTCACGGTGGTGGCCCAGGACGGGGCCGGGGGGAACGTGCACATCGACGGGCTCACGATCCAGGGCGCGCGAGTCGGCGGCGGGATCCACGTCAACTCCTTTGCCCACAACACCGAGATCAGCAACAACCGGATCCAGAACAACTTCGGCCAATTCACGGGCGGGATCGGTTTGGGCTTTCCGAACCGTGGGAACAACCAGATCAACACCCCGCGGATCCACCACAACCGGATCACCCACAACGGCACGCTCGGGGATGCCGGCGGCATCGGCGTGTTCCACGGGGTGAACGGGTATCAGATCGACCACAACATCATCTGCGCCAACGGCACCATGACCGCTGGGGGCGGCATCAGTCACCTGGGGACCAACCTCGGGGCGCAAGCGAACATCGACCACAATGACATTCTGTTTAACTGGGCGTTCATCAACGGCGGCGGCATCTCGCTGCAAGGGCCGCCGCCGGCCACCCCGGCGGATCCCTCGCCGGGCACGGGGTCCGTGGCGATCGACACCAACCGGATCCAAGGGAACTTCGCGAACGAAGACGGCGGCGGCGTGGAGCTGCGCGCAATCGGGACCCACGAGGTGCGTGTGGTCAACAACATGATCGTGAACAACGTCTCAGCGGAGCAGGGCGGCGGTCTCTCGGTGCGCGACAGCGCCAACCTGACGATCGTGAACAACACGATCGCCAAGAACACGTCCACGTCCACGTCCGCGGCCCTGATCCTGGAACCCGGGCCGCACGCAGCAGGCATGGTGATCTACCCGAACACCACGCCGTTCCAGGGCTCGCTGCCGCCGGGGGCGAAAGAAATCAGCGACCCGTATCTCTTTAACAACATCTTCTGGGACAACCAGGCCTACGTGTGGGATGCCTTAGCCCAGGTCCTGTTCCCGACCGGGCCGTTTGACTTGGCGGCGTACCTGTCGACCGAACAGCTCTCATACGCGCGCAACAACCTGTTCACCACGTTGCCGGCAGCCGTGGATTCCGACGCGCACAACCAGGTCGGCGCCCATCCCTTGTTCCTGTCCGAATACGACACCGCGCTGACCGGCATCCCAGTACGGGCCGCAGGCGAGGTGGCGATCAATCCCTTGGCGGTTCCGGTCACGGTGCTGTTCGAGCCGCTCGCGCCGCTGGGTGACTACCACATCAATGGGAACTCGCCGGCGATCGAGTACGGCGCGTTCGGCATCGCGGGGGCGAGCGCGGGCCAGGTGATCGTTGCGCCCGGGGTCGACTTCGACGCCCAGGCCCGCCCGATCAACGCGTGCGTGGACTCGGGGGCCGACGAAACGGCGCTCACCGGTCTGCCGCGGCCGTGCGAAGTGCATCCGATGGCTGATGCCGGAACCGCGGTTGCAGGCGTGGAGGGAACGGCCGTGACGTTCGACGCGTCAGGGTCGATTCCATCCGGGTTCATTAGCTCGTATACCTGGAATTTCGGCGACGGCTCGCCGCTTGAGATCCTGGCGACGCCGTTCGCCTCGCACACGTACCAGGACGACGGTGTGTACACGGTGACACTCACGGTGACGGTGCTGTCGGGCCTGGCGGATTCAGCCACGACCACGGCCACGATCGCCAACCTCCCGCCCCTGGTGAACGCGGGCCCCGACGTGGTGGTGCTGGCCGGTGTCGCCCACACGTTCAGCGCGACGGCGAACGATCCCAGCCCGATCGATCAGTCGACCCTGCAATACGAGTGGACCTTTGGCGATGGCGGAACAGCCGCCGGCACGCTCACGCCGACCCACACCTACTTCTTCAACCTGTTGCAAGACACGTACACTGTGACGTTCACGGCCACGGACAAGGACGGCGGGGCCGCGAGCGACACGCTCACGGTCACCGTGGACGCGGCACCCGTGATTTACTCCACTGCGGTGAACAGGGCGGTGGTCGACTTCCCTTACAGCTATCAGGTGCGCGCGCTCGACCTCGACAATGACCCGCTCACCTACACCGTGCTCTTGGGTCCCACGTGGCTGTCGATCAACCCCGCAACCGGGGAACTCTCAGGCACTCCGGGAGCGGCCGATATCGGCGATTCCACCGTGATGGTTCAGGTGAGCGACGGATTGATTGGCGTCGATACCCAGCTCTTCACCCTGTCGGTGGTGGGTGACGCGATCTTTGCCGACAGCTTCGAGACCGGGACGATCAATGGCCCAGTCTCGAGCGTGATTCCCCAGTGGGGCGGAGTCGTGGGGCAGAACGCGGCTCAGACCAATCTGACGATCCGCGACGCGCTGCACCCCACGGTCGGGACCAAGGGCTTGCAGCTCAAAGTCGGAAACAACCGGTACCTCGTCGATGCGACACCGGATGCGGAACCCTTCTATAGGGCCCGGTTCTTCTTCGACCCCAATGGGTCGACCATGGGCAGTGCGGCGGCTCCACAGACGATCTTCGCGGGCGTGACGGCCGCTGGCAACGAAATCTTCCGCGTCCAGGTCGCGATGATTTCGGCTGGTAACTACCAGATCCGCTCCCAGGTTCGGTGGGGGAGTTTCCCGCTCGGGTTCTACACATCAAGCCCCTGGGTTCCGCTGACCAATGACGTCCACACGATCGAGGTGGCGTGGACGGCGTCGACCGACGTACTCACCGGGGACGGGTCGCTGTCCCTGTTCCTGGACGGCAACACGGCGGCGCCGATCGGCTTGTTGCTCGGGATCAACAACGCGCCACAGCGAGTCGATGCAGCCCGCCTCGGCGTGGTGGGGACGACCGGCGCGGCCGGCGGAACCCAGCACTTCGACGACTTCGTGTCGGTGCGCAGGTCAGCGATCGGCACCACGATGTTGCAGGAGCGCTTTGATGGGACCACGATCAACGCGGCTCGGTGGACCGAGACCGATCCGAGCAACTTTCTGACCCAGAGCGGACAAATCGTCTGGACCTCGGGCTCCACGGCTGCTGCGCGCCAGGGCCTCCTGGACGGCAAGTTCCAGGTGGACGGCGACTTTGACGCACGCATCGAGATGCGCCTGCCGAGGTGGCAGAACCCGTTGACCACGGGTGCTCAGCAGACGTTCCGGTTGATCGCCGCGAGCGCGACGCCTGGCGGACTACCGGATACGAGCCATCAACTCACGATCGGCAGAACCCGAGTCCGCAACGGGTTCAACGGGTTCGAGTCGATCCGCACCGAAGGCGGGGTGTCGAGTACCGCGCAGGTTCTGTCGGGCCTGAACAACACGTTCCTGCGGTTTGTCCGGACCGGGGGAACGTTCGTGACCGCGTACTACTGGGATGGGACGACCTGGATCCTGTTGAATACGGCGACCCTTCCGGCTGGCCCGGTCGTCTTCTCGCTCGATGGCCAGGTCACCGCAGGTGTCGCTGCGATCCGCGTCGAAATGGATACGCTGAAGGTGACCGCAGGAACCTTGCCGTAGCAAGGGGATCGGACTCGTGAGGACGTGATGCAGTCACCAGGGAAGCCTTTTCGGCGAGCGGGTCGAGGAGGCTCTCTTTCCCGTTGCGTCGTGATCAGCGTGGCGCTGTTATGCGGCTGTTCCCACGCTCCGATACCGGTTTCCGACGAGGCACCGGCGTTTTCCCCTTCGCCCGCAGGCAGCCAGCGTCTTGCGGCGGAGTTGGGAGTTGAAATCATCTCGCTACGCACCACGGCGGGAGGCCACATGCTGGACCTGCGCTACCGGGTGACGGACCCTGACAAGGCGCGAGCCGTCCTTCGGGAAAATTCACAGATCGATATCCAAATCCTCGATATGACGACCGGCACCGCACTCATGGTGGGCGAGTCCGACTTAGGCAAGCTCCGGACCAAGAGCACGAAGCCCAAGCGCACAAAGGTGTACTATTCGCTGTTCGACAACCCGGGCGCGGCGGTCAAGACGGGCGCTGAAGTGGCGGTCAAGTTTGGCTCTGTCCGTGTTGACGGGATCAGGGTGGAATAACGCGGTGGCGGCGGGATGTCAGGTGCTCATGATGGGAGTGCTTTCGTCGCTGCTCGTGTGGGGCAGCGGCTGTACGAGCCGCGCTTCGGCGCTCATGGCGCCCGATCTGGACGAGGCGATCCGCGGTGCTGCGGAGGGCGAGCTGATCCCGGTGATCCTCACCTTGCCGCCGTTTCCGGGCGAGGATTCGGGACCGTCCGACGGCGGGATCCAGGCGCGCAAGCAGTGGGCGGACAAGACCCAGCGCGCGGTGCTGGATCTGCTGGAGGCTCGGCAGCGCGAAGGACACGCGGCTCGAATCCGGTCCTTGTGGATCACCAACAGCATCGCGGCGCATGCCACGGTTCGTGTCATCCGTGAACTCCAATCCCGAGACGATATTCTGACGATCGCACGTGACCGCCCCCTCTTGCTCCCCGAGCAGAGACCCGAACAGGGGACGCCGTGAGCGGGTTCGCGCTGTCTCGATTGGTAGGCCTTGTCGCGGCCCTTGGGGCGCTCCTGAGCGCCGCGGCCCCGCCCGCGTGGGCGGGGCGGATCGCCCCGGAAGTGGACGGCGCGCTGCGTGCGAAGCCGCCAGGCGCGCGGCACCGAGTGATCGTCAGGCTGCCCGGCGCTCCGGCGCTCGACGAGTCGGCGCTTCACGGGCGCTCCAAAGCGTTTCGGAGCCGCGCCGTGGTGGGAGCGTTGCGTTCGATCGAGCGGGAGCAGAGGCCCGTGATCGAAACCCTCAAAGGCCACCGCGCGGTGGGCAATGTCGACCGCCTGCGGTCGTTGTGGATCGCGAACGCAGTGGCGGTTGAAGCGTCGGAGAATACGCTCCGCGACTTGGCTGCAGCGTATCCTGATCTGGAGATTGTCGAGGATCGGCCGATCAGGTTGCTGGCGGCGACATCCAATCTCACCCAAGTCAAGGCACCCGACGTCTGGGCCCTCTCGCCCCAGGGCTACACCGGCGAAGGGGTGGTGATCGCGATCGTGGATACCGGGGTGGATGGTGCTCATCCCGCTCTTTCCACCCGATACCGAAGAGGCAGCAACGGATGGTTCGACGCGTTCGATGAACACGCGACCCCGTTCGACGCGAACGGTCACGGCACAGCGGTCGCAGGCATCGCCGTCGGCGGGGACGCCTCGGGCTCGGCGATCGGCGTGGCGCCCGGGGCGCGATGGATCGCGGCGAAGATTTTCTCTGATAACCCGACCGCCCAGGCATTTGAGTCCGACGCAGCGGCGGGTCTGCAGTGGGCCCTCGACCCTGATGGCAACCCGTCGACCGATGACGGAGCCGATGTCATCAACGGGTCGTTTGAAGTCGCGGGGGCTTCGGCGGTGTGCGACGCCAACTCGCTGCTTCGCTCCGCGGTCACGCAGGTCCGCAACGCGGGGGTGGTCGCTGTGTTTGCCTCGGGCAACGCTGGTTCTCCGGTGGTCCCGGCCGCCTATCCCGAGGCGATGGCGGTGGGCGCTGTTGACCAGAACGATGTTCTCTACGTTTTCAGCGGGCAAGGCACAACGGCATGCCGACCCACGTCGGTGTATCCTGATCTTGTTGCGCCCGGCGTCGCAGTCACGAGTGCCGATACCACGTTGGGGGGCGCAACCCCTGGAAGCCCAGTTCAGTCCGTGACCGGCACCTCGTTCGCCGCGCCCCACGTTGCGGGCGCCGCGGCGCTGCTGTTGAGCGCGTACCCGCACCTGAGCGTGAACAGCATCGTCGCCGCGCTCTCCATGAGTGCGGTGGATCTGGGAATTGCCGGTTCCGACGACCAGTTCGGGGCGGGTCGGCTCGACACGCTGGGTGCATTGAACTACGTCAAGCAGAACTTGCCGGCCCCCCCCGCGGGTGCTGAGGTCAAGCAGTTGGGTGGAGCCCTGGGCGTGATGTGGTTGCCGTCCCCGACCACCATGGTCAGTTCTTACTCAGTGTCGCGCAATGGTGCGGTACTGGCCACGGGAGTCACGGGTTCCTCCTACGATGATTCGTCGGCCTCTACTTCGGCGTCTTACACCTACACGGTGTCTGCCGTGAAGAACGGGATTGCAAGCGATGTGGCCGATGCCATGTTAGCCAACATCAGCCGCGGCGAGACGCTGACAACGGATCGTGTCGATGGGTTCGACCTCGTGGTGCTGCAGGCAGCCATGGGGTCTGCGCCGGGGATGGCAAACTGGAATCCTGCGGCGGATCTGAACGGAGATGGCTTGGTCAACAGCGCGGACTTCGCGATCCTCTCAACGCACTTCGGCCAGGTGATGAAATGAACCCGCGATCGCGCACGAGTGGGCTCGTGCGTTGTACCAGCCTCGTCGCCGTGATCATGCTCGCAGGGTGCAGCGGTGGCGGCGGGGGCGGCAACGACCCGACGCCCACTCCCACGCCGACGCCCACCCCGACGCTGAGCTTCACGCCAGATTCGAGTATCACGGCGACGTCGCACCTATTGGCGCTGGTGCTGAATACGAGCGAATCGTCGGGCAGTACGGTCGTCCTGGATGTGATGGCGAACGGCATTGAGACCGGTGCGGTCGCGGGCCTCGCGGCAGATATTCGGTTCGACGCGGCCAAGATGGCGTATCAAGGGTTCGAGGCCGATAGCGCGGGAGTGGGGGTCGCGCTGGCCGCCCCCCTGGAGACGGACTCTTCGGTCGTGATCCTCGGAGTCCATACGCTCAAGGCCGCCAACGCGCGGCTCGGCAAGTTGCGCTTTGTCCTCACCGTGGGGGCGGCGTCAGGACAAGTGAGCATTCCGTCCACGGCATACATCAGTGCCGGGGGCGGCTCGGTCGCGAATCCGACCCTCGTGGGCCGGGGAGGAACGATCACCCAGTCGTAACAGAGTTGGGGAACGCTCCCTCCCAGTCCGCGACAGGATAGATTGGTTTGCCCTGCCGCGGCTTGTCGTTTGAAGCAGTTGTTCAGCCCAGAAGATCGATGGAACGCGCAATCATGAGGGCGAGCGCACGACTCCTGCTCTCTCTGCTGGGGGCGTTGGTGGGACTAACGGTCCCAGCGAGCGCGCAGACGCTGAATATCTACACCGTGGCCGGGGGCGGGGCAGGGGATGGCCGGCCAGCGAGCGAGATTGCGCTCAATGCGGCCTCGGGCGTGGCCGTGGATGGCGTGGGCAACCTGTACATCGCGGACCAGATCAACCACCGGATTCGGAAAATGGACGCGGGGACCGGCGTGGTGTGGACCATCGCGGGGACGGGGCGGATGGGCTTTGCGGGCGACGGCGGGCCGGCAAGCGCGGCGCAGCTCAACAGCCCGTTTGGCGTGGCGGTGGATGCGAATGGCCACGTGTATGTCTCGGATCGCGGCAACCACCGCCTCCGCCGGATCGACGCGGTGACCGGCCGGATCGCGACCGTGGTGGGCACCGGGGCGGCGGGCTTGGGGGGCGACGGCGGGCCGGCGAGCGCGGCCGTGCTCAATGGGCCGTCGGGCCTGGCGGTGGATGCCGCGGGCGCGCTCTACGTGGCGGACACCAACAATCATCGCATTCGGAAGGTGGCGGGGGGCGTCATCAGCACCGTGGCCGGCGGCGGCACAGCCGGCCTGGGCGACGGGGGCGCGGCGACCGCCGCGCAATTGGCCGCGCCCCAGGGCGTGAGCGTGGAGGCGAGCGGCACCCTGTACATTGCGGACACGAATAATCATCGCGTGCGGCGCGTGGCGGGGGGCGTGATCAGCACCGTGGCGGGGAGCGGGAGCGCGGGCTTCTCGGGCGACGGGGGCGCGGCCACGGCCGCGCAGCTGGCGAGCCCGTCGGGCGTGGCGGTGGCGAGCGGCGAGCTGTATATCGCGGACACCAGCAATCATCGCATCCGGAAGGTCGCGGGCGGGGTGATCAGCACCGCGGCGGGCGGCGGGCTCACGCTCGGGGATGGCGGCCCGGCGAGCGCGGCGAAGCTGGCCTCGCCCCTGGGCGTGTTCACCCGCGGGCGCACGCTCTACATCGTGGACACCAACCAGACCCGCATCCGCACCGTGGACCTGGACAGCGGCGTGATCACGACCGTGGCGGGCAGCGGGCGGCCCTACTTTGCGGGCGACGGGGGGCCGGCCCTGCTCGCGGGGCTGAACTCGCCCGGGGGGATCGCGTTCGATCCGGCGGGGCATCTGTATGTGGCCGATCGCGCCAACCACCAGATCCGCAAAGTGGACGCAGGGACTGGCGTGATCAGCACCGTCGTCGGGACCGGGACCGCCGGCTTTAGCGGGGATGGCGGCCCGGCCACGGCGGCGAACGTGAACACGCCGTACGATCTGGTGGTCGACTCGGCCGGCACGCTCTACTTTACCGATCAGGGCAACCATCGGATTCGGAAGGTGAGTGCGGGCAGCGGCGTGATCTCAACCATCGCGGGCACGGGGAGTGCGGGGCTGTCCGGGGATGGAGGGGATGCCGCGCTGGCCAAACTCTACCGCCCCGCCGGACTGACCATCGACGCGAGCGCCAACCTATACGTGGCCGACTCCGTCAACAGCCGGATCCGCAAGATCGACGCGACCACCGGCGTCATCACCACGGTGGCGGGGAGCACTCCGGCGGGCGTCGCCGGCGGGTTCTCGGGCGACGGCGGCCCGGCGACGCTGGCGGAGTTGAACCGGCCGCTCGGCGTGTCGATCAACCTGCTGGGCGATCTCTTCATCGCCGACACGACCAACAACCGGATCCGTCGGGTGGATGCGACGGGCGTGATCAGCACTGTGGCGGGCGGCGGCTCGCCCTACCTGGACGACGGCAGCCCGGCCACCAGCGTGGCCTTGACCGGCCCGCCGGACGTGGTCGCCGACCCCAGCGGAGCCGGCTACTACATTGCCGACCCGGGATCGTTCCGGGTGCGGCGCGTGGGCAGCGACGGACTGATCAGCACCGTGGCGGGCACGCGCGAGCAGTCGGGATTCGCGGGGGACGGCGGGCCCGCGACCGTGGCGCTCCTGAACGGCCCGTACGGGGTCGGCCTTGACGCGGCCGGCACCGTGTACCTGTCGGACAGTCTGAACAACCGCGTTCGCCAGGTGACGGCCGCGAACCAGGCGCCGTCTTTTTTCGTCCACGAAGACGTCACCGTTGAGGCCGGCAGTGTGCGGGGCGGCCAGGTTCTCGCGACTGGTCCCGAGACCGCCGATGCCGTGGTCCTGTCCGCGGCCGGCCTCCCTGGATTTGCGGTGCTGACCGACCACGGCGACGGCACTGGGGTGGTGACGATCGCTCCGCCGGCCGGAGCGACCGGCACCTATTCAGCCATCGTGCTGAGCGCAAGCGACGGAGTCACGGCGGCGGCGGCTCCGATGACCATCACGGTCACGGCGGCCAACCAACCGCCTGACGGGGTCATCGACGCCCCGAGCGGGGACGTGACAATCGCGGCCGGGCAGAGCGTCACGTTCGCAGCCACGGGAAGCGATCCCGACAACAGCGTGCCATTGGCGTATCGGTGGACGTTTGGCGGCGGGGCGGCAGACCAGAGCGTGGAGGATCCGGGGGCGGTGGTGTTCCCCACCCCCGGGACGTACACCGTGACCTTCACCGTCACGGATGCGCTGGGCCTGGCCGATCCCACGCCGGCCGCGCGAGTCATCACGGTCCAAAGCGCGCCGCCTGCCGCGCCCACCGCGCTGTCGGCGCTCGATCAGACTGCGGATAACGGCGGCGCGATTGTCCTCGCGTGGACACCGTCGACCTCCGCGGGCGTCACCGAGCAGCGGATCTACCGCTCGCTCACGTCCGGGGGTTCATACTCGCTGGTGACGAGCCTGGCCGGGAACACGGCGAACAGTTACACCCACACGGGGTTAACGAACGGGGCAACCTACTACTATGTCGTCCGAGCGTTCAACGGCACGATTGAGTCGGGCGACAGCAATCAGGCGTCCGCAGCCCCGGTGGACAACCTCGCGCCGGCAGCACCAACCGGGGTGAGCGCGGCCGACGCGGCGGGGGACCAAGGCGGCGCACTGGCGCTGAGCTGGATGCCGTCGACTGCGACGGATGTCACGGCGCAACGGGTGTACCGGAGCTTGACCAATGGCGGGCCGTACACGCTGGTCACGAGCTTCGCGAACAACACGACCAATGCCTACACTGACACGGGGCTGGCCAACGGGACCCCGTATTACTACGTGGTGCGGGCGTACGATGGGACGCAGGAATCCTCGAACAGCACGCAATCGTCGGCCGCTCCGGTGGACAACCTCGCCCCTGCGGCGCCGATGGCCGTCTCGGCGGTGGATCGGCCGGCGGACAACGGCGGGGCGATCGACCTGAGCTGGACCCCGTCCACCTCGATCGACGTGACGCAGCAGCGCGTGTATCGCTCGCTGACGAGCGGCGGGCCCTACACCTTGATTACGACGATCGGGAATAACACCACCGGCGCCTACACCGACCTCGGTCTGAGCAACGGCACGACCTACTACTATGTGGTGCGGGCGTTCGATGCGACCCAGGAGTCGGCCAACTCCAATCAAACGTCGGCCATACCGGCGGACAACGCCGCGGCGGCTCCACCGACCGGTCTCAGCGCGGCGGATGTAGCCGGGGATCAAGGCGGGGCGCTGGCGTTGAGCTGGACGCCGTCGACCGATCTGGACGTCACGGCACAGCGGGTCTACCGCAGCCTGACCGCGGGCGGGCCGTACAGCCTGGTGACGAACTTCGCCAACAACACGACCGCCGCCTACACCGATACCGGGCTGACGAACGGCACCACGTACTACTACGTGGTGCGGGCCTTCGACGGCACGCAGGAGTCCGCAAACTCCAATGAAGCGTCGGCCGTGCCGGTGGACAACTTCGCTCCTGCGGCTCCCACGGCGCTCAGCGCGACCGACGTGGCGGCCGACCAGGGTGGGGCGCTTGCCCTCAGTTGGACGCCGTCGACCGACCTTGACGTCATCGCGCAGCGGGTCTATCGCAGCACGACCACGGGCGGGCCGTACACGTTGGTCACGAGCGTGGCCGACAACACCACCGCGGCCTACACCGACACGGGGCTGGCCAACGGGACCCCGTATTACTACGTGGTGCGCGCGTTCGACGGGACGCAAGAATCCGCCGACTCCACCGAGGCCTCGGCCGCGCCCGTCGACAACACCGCGCTGGCTGCCCCCACGGCGCTGAGCGCGGCCGATGTGACGGGAGACAATGGCGGCGCGCTCGCGCTGAACTGGACGCCCTCGACGTCCACGGACGTGACGGCGCAGCGTGTGTATCGGTCCACGACCGCGGGCGGGCCGTACACGCTGGTCACGAGCTTCGCGAACAACACGACGGGGGCGTACACCGACACCGGTCTGACGAACGGGGCCACGTACTACTACGTGGTACGCGCGTTTAACGGGACGCTGGAGTCCGCGAACTCGAATGAGGCATCGGCGGCGCCCGTCGACAACACGGCGCCGGCCGCGCCAACCGGGGTCAGCGCCGCGGATACCCCGTCGGACACCGGCGGCGCAATCACCGTGACCTGGATGCCTTCTTCCTCGACCGACGTGACGTCCCAGCGCGTCTATCGGAGCACGACGTCGGGTGGGCCGTACAGCCTCGTCACAAGCTTCGCGAACAATACGACCAATACCCATACCGACACGGGGCTGACGAATGGGACCACCTATTCCTTCGTGGTCCGCGCATTCGACGGCACGCAGGAATCGGCCAACAGCAACGAAGCCTCGGCCGTGCCGCTCGACAACTCCGTGGCGGACGCTCCCACCGGGCTCAGCGCGGCGGACACGCCGTCGGACAACGGCGGGGCGATCAATCTCGCGTGGACGCCCTCGATTTCGGCGGGTGTGACCGAGCAGCGGATCTACCGCTCGCTCACTCCCGGGGGCCCATACTCGCTGGTGACGAGCCTGGCCGGGAACACGGCGAGCAGTTACACCCACACGGGGTTGACGAACGGGGCAACCTATTACTATGTCGTCCGAGCGTTCAACGGCACGATCGAGTCGAGCGACAGCAATCAGGCGTCCGCAGCCCCGGTGGACAACCTCGCGCCGGCCGCACCAACCGGGGTGAATGCCGTGGACACGCCGGCGGACAATGGCGGGGCGATCAACCTGGCGTGGACGCCGTCGACCGACCTTGACGTCATCGCGCAGCGGGTCTATCGCAGCACGACCACGGGCGGGCCGTACACGTTGGTCACGAGCGTGGCCGACAACACCACCGCGGCCTACACCGACACGGGGCTGGCCAACGGGACCCCGTATTACTACGTGGTGCGCGCGTTCGACGGGACGCAGGAGTCGGCGAACTCCAACCAGGCGGCTGCGGCTCCGCTCGACAACCAGGGTTCCAACGGCGAGACCGACACGGTGCCCCCGGTGACAACCGCACGTCCCGCCAGCGGGGCATACGCGGCAGATCAACCGGTCACGCTCGTCTGTGCGGACAGCCAGACGGGGTGCGCAGCCACCTACTACACCACTGATGGGACAATGCCGACCACGCTGTCTTTGCCGTACAGCGGACCCATTCCGCTCGGCACGAACACGATCGTGCGATTCTTCTCGCGGGACCATGCTGGGAACACTGAGACAGTCCAGACGGAGACCTACACCGTCGTGCGCACACTGATGGTATCGAAGGCCGGGAGTGGTGGTGGAACAGTCGCCAGCACGCCGACCGGTATTCGCTGCGGAGGAGATTGTAACGATCTTTATGCTGATGGGCAGTCCGTGACCTTGACCGCGGAGGCGGATGCCGGTTCGATCTTTACGGGCTGGAGCGGCATGTGCAGCGGGACCGGGACCTGTATCCTCGTGATGACAACGGACCGCCTCGTGACGGCCACGTTCACGATGCTGCCCACGGTCAAAACCGGGACCGTGGCCAGGGTCTCGGCGACATCGGCAACCCTTACCGGTATGGCCAATGCTCATGGTGGCGCAGGATCAACCTGGTTTGAGTATGGCGTCACATCGGGCTATGGAAACAGTACCTCGAAAGATCCTCTGCCGGTCGGCGGTTCCGACGTGACTCTCATGTCCGAGATCACATCCCTTTCGCCCGGGACAAGCTACCGCTACCGAGTGTGTGCACAGGTGTCCGGTCAGAGCGTGTGCGGATCCGATACGTTGTTCACGACGCGGTCCTCCGCGTTGGGTGCCGACGGAGATATCAGCTCCGTGATCGCGGTCTCCGCGGCCCGCGTCGACGGCTACGACCTGATCGCGCTGGGCCTGGCATTTGGCGCTGATGCGTCGATGCCCAACTGGAATCCCCTGGCGGACCTCAACGGAGACGGGGTCGTCGATGGAAAGGACCTCACAATTCTCGCCATTAACTTTGGCCGGGTGCAGCAGTGAACCTGCTGACCGCCGTCGACGCTTTCGCAGGCTATTGCTCAGAAAACGGGGAACTGTCGTGTCACATGGCGTGAGACCGCTCGTGGTCGTATGGCTCATGCTGACAGCCTGTGGGAGCGGGGGCGGTGGGGGGGCCTCTCAGACAGACATTACCGCGAGCTTTGCGCCGGACGCGGCCGCTCCTTCCAGCAACAGCCTCAGCCTCACTCCTCAGCTCGCACAAGGCGACCTGATCATGCTGAACGTGGCGGCGACATCCCTTGCCACGCCGTCGTCAGGCGCAGCGTTCGACGTGGAATTTGATCCGTCGCTCGTGAACTTTATCGGGTTTGCGCCAGGCACATTTTTCGAGAGCAGCGGCTCCGTGGCCTACCAAGCAGCCCTCCAAGGAGGGAGCGACAATCGGCTGGTGGTCGGGATCACCCAGCAGGCGGGAACGGGCGTCAGCGGAAGCGGCAACCTCATCGAGCTTCACTTTAAAGTGCTCGGGATCGGAAGCAGTGCCCTGACCTTTGCCAACAACAACCTGACCGATCCTTCCGGAAATCTTATTCCTGCTCTCACCTGGTCCGGTGGAACGTTATCGGGATCGTGAGATGTCGAAGGGGACGCGCAGGATAGCTCTGGCCGGCCTCATGTGTGTCGTGGGGATTGGGTGCGTGATGGCGCCCCAGCTCCCTCTGCAAGATCCAGATCAAACGTATCAACGACTCACTGAGGACATCCATCGGCGTCCGTATGATCCGCCTCCGCGACACAAAGCACTAACCGGAATACCTGGGGAGGATTTCTCTGTCACGGAGGGAAGCCTTGATCTGGGCAACGAGAATCTTGGTTCCGGCGGGGATCGGGTGGCTCGCACGGATGCCGATCGGTCCCCGGAGCACGGCCCTCCCGGTGCCCCAGCTCCCGGGCGATCGCAGTCACGCCGACAGGAGTCTCGCCCCGGCGGGCAGGCACCAAATCCCGCGGGCGCGCCGCTGTTGGCGCTCTTGACGGTCCCCAGCGCGGGCCACGTAGGGGACGAGGTGACGGTCAACGTGGTGGTAACCGGGGTTGAACGTCTGTACTCCGCGCCGTTCTACCTGTCTTATAACCCTTCGGTTCTGGAACTCACGAAAGTAACCCAGGGCGAGTTCTTAAAGCAGGATGGCCAGCAGACAGCCTTTCTCCACGCCAATCACGCGGAGATGGGGCGAGTCATGATCGGTCTGTCCCGACTCGGACAGGTCGACGGCATCACGGGAGCGGGGGTACTCGTCTCGATAACGTTTCTGGCCAAGGCTCCCGGAATCGGAACGTTTGCGGTCCACGAGGCCGATTTCCGCAACACCGCCATGGAGGCTATTGCGACTCAGGTTGCGTCAACCGCGATCAGGGTGGCTGACTGACTCCAAGCGATCGGACGAAACGCCCCAGATCACCTATGCTGCGTGCAGGATCAGACAAGCCACCGTGCTTCAAAGGATCACCAGACCACGACCCGCTCCGCTTCCCAGATCAGTTCCAATAGGCGTTCGTCATCGATGAGGGGATGGGGTGTGTCGACGCCGCGTGTCTGGGCGTCGGTTGCAAGAGATGAGACGGTCGGGGCCCGGTCTTGCATTGCAACAGCGTGCTCGGGCGCTCTCTGCCATAGCTCCCGCGTGGTCGGCATCGACACGTCATTTGAGATGCTCGCGATTGCCCGCGAAAAGTTTCGTGCGGCTCGTCTTCCTGGTTCATGGGTATACGGCTCGGCCGAGTCGCTCCCCCTGCGGTCAGCAAGTGCCGACCTCGCCGTGGCCGTCGCAACCCCAACGGAATCAAGGCCTGGATCAGCGCCACCTTCGCGTCCACCGCCTCCAAGTCCCACGCGACCTCGGGGATCGTCTTGCAGTTTCCGATCGACTTCGCTACTGTCCGTTTCACGCGGCTCCTCCTTTTACGCACGAGGAAGATCGTTGCACCTTCTGGCCCGAACCGGGCTGGCCGATCCCGATCCCGCGATCCGAAAACGCATGCGGTCCACTACCCTGAGAAGCGGACGCTTCCAGGAGGGGAGACGGACCCGACCGGGATGGAGATCGATTTGTGGGTTCGTTCAAAGGAAACCAACAACAAGAACTTTCCACCGTATGAAGTGTTTCTCCATCTTTATTGGGATGAAGTGACCTGGCGGTAACAGGAGGAAGACATGAAACTGAAAATTTGCCTTCACACAACCGCAGCGGTCGCCCTGACAGCGCTGCTCCTTGTGTTCTCATCCATGGTCGGGGCGCAGGAAGAGCACGCCGTAGTCCCAAAGGACAGCGCCGCGGCCAGGTGGACCT
The DNA here is from genome assembly GCA_040757335.1 of Nitrospirota bacterium. Lineage (NCBI taxonomy): Bacteria > Pseudomonadati > Nitrospirota > Nitrospirota bacterium. Next base: position 18,959 of record JBFLXB010000043.1, read on the forward strand.
TTGATGATGTCGAGGCCGGCAAACTTCCCAGGGGGTGGAAAGCCGAGGGCACGAATCAGCGTGGGCCGGTGGCGAGGTGGGTCGTCAAGGCGGACGCGGACGCACCGTCGAAACCGAACGTGCTCGCGCTCACGGACGCGAAAGAGGGTTGGGGCGGTACGTTTAATCTTCTCTGGATGGACAAGATGAAATTCAAGGACGGCGTGATCGAGGTCAAGGTCAAAGCGGGGACCGGCCGCGAAGATCAGGGCGGCGGTCCGATCTGGCGGGTCCAGGACAAGGACACCTACTACATCGCCCGCTGGAACCCGCTGGAAGACAACTTTCGCCTCTACTACGTCAAGGATGGCGCCCGCAAAACGCTCGAGGACGCCAAGGTCAAGGCTGACCCTGCAAGATGGCACACAATTCGGATCGAACAGAGTGGCGATGAGATCAAGTGCTCTTTCGATGGCAAGGAGCTCATGAAGACCCGGGACGCCACGTTTCCCGGCGCCGGCGGCGTTGGCCTCTGGACCAAGGCGGATGCGCTGACCTCGTTCGACGATCTGATCGTGAGCCGGACGCCATGAAATGGGATCGGGTGGCCTGTGAAGGGAGACCACGCCCGTGACTGAACGCGCAGAACGAATTGGGCCGCGGATCAAGATCCTTGGCGCAGCCCTCTTGCTGCTGGGCGCGGTCGCTCTGGCGTGGTTCCTGCGCGGAGGCGGAGCGGACCGGCTCGTCGTGGTCTACACGTCGGTCGATCAGGTCTTCTCCGAACCGGTGCTCCGGCGCTTCGAGGAGAAGACCGGCGTCCGCGTGCGCGCCGTCTACGACACCGAGGAGACCAAGAGCACCGGCGTCCTCAACCGCTTGATCGCCGAAGCGCAGAATCCCCAGGCCGACGTGTTCTGGTCGGGCGACCCGGTTCGTCCTTTTCTGCTCGTCGATCGTGGTCTCGTCGAACCCTATGTGTCGCCACAAGCGCTGGAAATCCCCCAGGGTTTCAAGGCGGCCGACGGAACCTGGACCGGCTTTGCGGCCCGTGCGCGTGTGTTGCTGGTGAACCGGGAGCGGCTCGGCGGTCGCCCCATTCCGCGCTCGGTGGAGGATCTTGCCGACCCGCGCTGGCGAGGAGAGGCGGCTATGGCCAACCCGGTCTTCGGAACGACCACAATGCACGCGGCGGCGTGGTTCAGCATGTGGGGCGAGGAAGAGGCCAAGGCGTTCCTCACCGCGATCAGGGAGAATCAGGGCAAGATTACCAGTTCAAATGGCGAGGTGAAGCGCTTGGTAGTCGCCGGAGAGGTCACGTTCGGCTTGACGGATACGGATGACGCCTTCGTCGCCATTCAATCCGGAGCACCGGTTGAGGTGGTCTACCCGGATCAGGACGGCATGGGCACGCTGGTGATGCCGACGGTCGTCCTGTTGATCCGCGGCGGGCCGAACCCCGAACCGGCCCGGCGGTTGATCGATTACCTGCTTTCCGCCGAGGCCGAGACGATGCTGGCTGAGTCGGCGGCCCATATGCCGCTTCGGCCTGATGTCGCTCACCCCGAGCCTGTTCGTGCCGCCAGAGAGCTTCGATCCATGACGGTCGACTACGCGGACGTTGCCAAGCGAATGGAGGAGATCCAGCCCTGGCTGCGGAGGTGGTCCGGACTATGACACTCGCTGCGAAACGATGGCAACAGCACGCGATCATCGGTGGAGTGGGGGCGCTCTTCGCCGTTTTGGCCCTTCTTCCTCTTGCCTGGCCTCTCATCGGTCTCCTGAGGAGGGAGCCGGGCGAGGTCCTCCAAGGCATGGAAGTGTTCGGGTCGTCGAGGCCTTGGGTCCTCTTGGCACGCTCGCTCGGGCTGTCCGGCGCTGTCGTGATCGGCGCGCTTGTCATCGGAACGCCGATGGGACTTCTCGTGGCGAGGACGGACCTCGCGGGGCGGCGGGTGCTCCTCTTTGCTCACGGGTTTCCCATGTTCCTGCCCCCGTTCCTGCTGGCGCTCGGGTGGTTTTATCTCTTGGGTCGGCAGGGGTTTCTCGGGAGTGAGACCTCGGCCAGCCTGCTGTTTCACCCGCTTGGTCACGTGGCCGTCCTGAGCCTCGCGTTCGCACCGGTGGTCACGGCACTGGTCGTCTTGGGCCTCTGGAACCTCGATCCAAACCTGGAAGAGGCGGCCCGGGTCGTGGCCCGTCCGGCACGCGTGGCAATCGGCATCCTGTTGCCGGCGGTGTGGCCGTCGGTCGCCCTGGCGGGAATCCTGGTCTTCGCGCTGGCGTTCTCGGAGCTCGGCGTGCCGATGTTCCTGCGCGTCGATGTCTACCCCGCCGCTGTCTTCTCGCGCCTGGGCGGAATCGACTACGACCCGGGTGAAGCCTTTCTCCTGGCCTTGCCTCTCGTCCCGGTCGCGGTGGCGATGGTGGTTCTCGAGCGCCGGCTCTTTCGCAAGCGCCCGCTCGACGTCCTCGGGCTGCGGCACAGGAGTCGGGAGCCGCTCCCGCTTGGAGCCTGGCGTGGAATCCTCTCGGCCGCCTGCTGGGGGCTCGCGTTGCTGTCGCTTCTGCCGCTGGCCGCCCTGGCGGTGAGGGCCGGGACCGGCGGAGGTTTCGCGCAGATCGGCCGCTGGGTGGGTGGCGGCCTCTTCAACAGCCTGCTGGGGTCGGGGCTCGCCGCCACCGCGATCGTGGGCATTGGCGCGATCCTCGGCCACGGCTACGCGCGCAGGCTTCCCGCCTCGCGGTTCCTGGATCTGGTGGGCGTCCTCGCCTTTGTGGCGCCGGCGGTCTTGCTCGGTGTCGGTCTCATCGCGCTCTGGAACCGCCCGGACACCCGGTTCATCTACGGAGGCATCGGCATCATTGTGGTCGGGTACGTCGCCCGGTACGCCATGATCGGGATACGCACGATGGCCGTGGCCGTGGCGCAGAGTCCGCTCTCCCTGGAACAGGCCGCGTCGGCATTCGGAGCGGGGTTCGCGCGGCGGCTCATGACCATCGTGTTACCGCTCCATCGCCGCGCGCTGATGGCCGCCTGGCTTCTGGCCGTGGTCTTCTGCCTGCGGGACCTGGAAACAGCGGTGCTCTACTACCCTCCCGGGTGGGAGCCGCTGACGGTGCGCATCTTCACCCTCGAGGCGAACGGGCCCGAAGCGGTGGTCGCTGGACTCGCGATCCTCCATGTCGTGATGACGGCGGCCGTGCTGGCTGCCGGCGCGCTGGTTCTGAGCCGGAGGCAGCGGGCGTGAACTCGGCCATATCGCTCGATGGGATTCACTTCAACTACGACGGAAGGTCGGTGTTGTCGGGTCTCAGCCTTCGCGTCGAGAATGGCGAGGTCCTCGCGTTGCTCGGACCATCTGGGTGCGGAAAGAGCACGGTGCTGCGCCTGATCCTCGGACTTGCCGTGCCGGCAAGAGGTTCGGTGCGGTTGGGGGGCGTCGCCGTTAGCGAGTCCAACCGTCTCCTTCTTCCACCCGAGGAGCGCGGGCTTGCGATCGTGTTTCAGGATCTCGCGTTGTGGCCTCACCTCACCGTGCGCGGCAATCTGAGCTTCGGCCTCGCGGCCAGGCGCGTCTCTCCACGCGAACGGGAATCCCGGATCACCGCCACGCTGGAGCGCCTGGGACTCGGAGACAAGGCGAGCCGCTACCCCGGCGAGCTGTCCGGGGGTGAGCGCCAGCGCGTGGCCATCGCCCGCGCCCTAGGAGGCTGTCGGACTTGAGCGTGTTGAGCGCAGTATTGGCCGGACTCGTACGGTCCGCAGGCGCTGAGGGGCCGTCAGCGGCCCCTCAGCGGGCCCCAGGCCGGTCCCTGGTCGGGTCATCCGC
>JBFLXB010000044.1 GCA_040757335.1 Nitrospirota bacterium
AAGACGAGTTTCGTGCAGGGCTATAACTGCCAAGCGGTCGTGGACGCCACGGCGCAGGTCATCGTGGCCGCCGACGTCACCCAGGCGACGAACGACAAACAGCAGGCGGGGCCGATGCTGGCGCAGGCCCCATTGGGGTCAGACTTGACTTGTTGACTTTCCCGCCACCACCCGCGCCACTGCGGATCGCTCGGCCGCACTCATCCGCGCCAGGCGCGAGATCAGGGCGGGGTCCCGCCCTAGACAACCGGGCCAGGTCGCGACCCGGCACCGCGCAGAGAGCGCCCGCCTGCACCAATAGCCGCCGGGCCCGGGCCGCGTCTCCTCGCCGATCCGGTCCCGTAATGCGCTCGCGCGCAACCCCCGTGGCCCGCACCACCGAACTGAGCAGCGCCGCCAACGATGGGGCCTTGCCCCGCGGGCGCTGCTCCTCCGCCGTGGTGCGTTGCACCTGCTCGACAAACTGGTCGTCCCCCAAGAGTCGCTGGTCGCGCACCCGGTAGTACTCCGGCCGACTTCCGGTGTTCAGATCCTCGGCCACAAAAGCCTGGTACCGCTGCCGAGCCAGCGATCGCCGGTCGCCCAACATGCCCAACACCGGGTCCGTGTCCACGAATCCGGCGCCCGCCGAGTCTAGATATGCTCGATGCCCGCTCCACGGATAGTCCGCAGGATCCGTGACGAGCCTGGCACGCACGGGGTTGAGATGAATGTACCGGACCAGCGCAAGTAGATACGCGTCCCGGTCGCAGAGGATCGCCTGATAGCGTCCCTGAAACACATGCCCCACCGCGCCATAGCGCCGGTTATAGCCTTGGGTGTAACTCTGATGCAACCCCTGCATGATCTTCGACAGCGCAATGTGCTGCGGCTCGAGCAACAGGTGCACGTGGTTGGTCATCAGGACGTACGCATACACCCGGAAGCCGTAGCGTTGTTTGTAGGCCCGCAGTTTGGCGAGATAGCGCAGCCGATCCATGTCGTCGTGAAACACCTCGCGCCGCTGGTTGCCGCGCGCGATGACGTGGTACAGCGCACCGGGATACTCAATGCGAGGTTTGCGAGCCATCGTGCCGCGCACCATAGCAAGGGGCACCCGACAAAGTCAATCAAGTTAAGTCTGACCCCGATTTTTTGCCCGATTTTTTGCCAGTTAAGTCTGACCCCGATTTTTTGCCGGTTTTTTGGCGCCTAAGGGCGGGGTATTGCAATTGACTTCGCACGAGCATTGTTTTACACGTGACCCGCATTCCGGATGCTTCCACTCCAACGACCGGTCGATGGGTTTGCCGTTCACTACCAATGAGTTCTTCGACGCCTTTCGTCAGTACAATGAAAGCGTCTGGCCGGTCCAGCTTCTTCTGAACGCGGCGTCGGGAGTGCGGTCTCTGTATGGCTCGGCGTCGTCAGAGATCGGCTGCGTTTCCGCGCGACCCGGGGGATTCGCGGCGTGCTGGGTCGGAGCCTCATCGCCTTCGCCCTCACGATCTATCCGGCCATCGGATACGCTCTGGGCCATCGTTACCCGACTGCGCCGACGTTCGGCCTACCGTGGTCCCACCACGATCTTTACGATCGGGCTCCTGCTGTTTGCCGAACCGCCCGTTCCTCGGATCGTCTTCGTCGTGCCCGTGCTGTGGGCGGCGGTCGGGTCGCTGGCCGCGTTCTGGCTCGGCGTGTTCGAGGATCTGGCATTGATCATCGCGGGTGTGATCGGGCTCTCCGCGGCGCTCTTCTCGCATCCGCCTGGTCCTCCGTTGCTTCGCGAATCACGTTCCTGATCCTGTCCCATGCGCACTTCTCTCAAGATCCCGCTGATCGTCGCGTGCGGCCTGTTCATCGAGAACATGGACAGCACGGTCATCTCGACCGCCTTGCCCGCGATCGCGGGCGATCTACAGGTCGATCCCATCGCGCTCAAGCTGGCGCTGACGTCGTATCTGCTCGGTCTGGCGGTGTTCATCCCCATCAGCGGGTGGGTGGCCGACCGCGTCGGCGCACAGACGACGTTCGCTTCGGCAGTTGGGGTGTTCATGATGGGCTCGATTGCGTGTGCCGTCAGCAGTTCGCTCGAGGCGTTTGTGGCGTCGCGGTTTCTGCAGGGCATCGGCGGGGCGATGATGGTGCCGGTGGGTCGGTTGGTGCTGATGCGTTCGATTCCCAAGAGCGAACTCGTCCCGGCGCTGAACTATCTGGCCATGCCCGCGCTGGTCGGGCCGGTGATCGGACCGCCCATCGGCGGATTCATCACCACGTATTTCCACTGGCGTTGGATCTTCCTGATCAATATCCCGATCTGCGTGCTTGGCATGTGGCTCGCGTTGCGGTTCATCCCGAATTTTCGCGAGCGCGATCAGCCTCGGTTCGATGGCATCGGGTTCATCCTGTCGGGCATCGGCCTCTCCGCGGCCATGCTCGGACTCGCGACCCTCTGGGAGCACATGCTCTCTGCCCGCGCTTCGGCGGTCTGCGTTGCAGTCGGCATGGTTGCATTGGCCGCGTACGGCTGGCACGCTGGTCGGACCGAACATCCGCTGCTCGACTTGCGCCTGTTCCGCCTCTCCACGTTTCGCGCCGGCGTCATCGGCGGCGCGCTATTTCGATCCGGGCAGGGCGCAGTGCCGTTTCTGCTGCCCATGATGCTGCAAATCGCCTTCGGCCTGACTCCCCTGCAATCAGGTCTGCTGACGTTCGCCGCGGCCGTGGGCGCTTTGTTCATGAAGACGCTGACGACCGCGATCCTGGGCCGCTGGGGCTTTCGCACCGTCATGACCGTCAACGCGATCGCGGCGTCGGTGATGCTCGCGGCGTGCGGCTTGTTCACCATCGCGACCCCGCACGCGGTCATCCTCACGGTGCTGCTGGTCGGAGGCTGCCTGCGCTCGCTGCAGTTCACGAGTCTGAATGCGATCAGCTTCGCGGACGTGTCCCCGCGCGACATGAGTCAGGCCACGAGCCTCATGAGCGTGGGGCAGCAATTGTCGATGAGCTTGGGCGTGATGGTCGGCGCGTACGCGCTCCAGGGCGCTCAAACGCTTCGCGCGGGACCGGTGCTGCTCGTCCAGGACTTTCGGCTCGCCTTCTTCGTGGTCGGCGTGGTTTCCATCACGTCCGTGATCTACTTCCTGAGACTTTCACCTACGGCGGGAGCCGAACTCGCAGGACCAAAACGCATACTGGCTGAAACCGAAGAGCGGGTCGGTCGATAGGAAGGAAGAAACCGTGAAATGCAGAAGGCGCCCGGCGATCAGCCGGGGCGCCTTCTGCTCGCGGCTAGGCTTATACCGTCACGCTGACGCTCTTGATGGCGGACTTGGCCTTCGACGCCATCTCCGGCGGCATGGACGTCATCTGGTGCATGGTCTTGGCGTGCTCGCCGGTTAAGCGCATCACTTCATCGGCTGTCTCGGCGCGCACCTCAAACGCGCACCCTCCGGCTGGATTCAGATCCAGGCATCCGAGTTTCTTGTACTCTTTGGTTGCCATACCGTTCCTCCTTCCGTGAAGAAGATCAATGGATAGGGCCCCTTGTTTTGCGACCTGCGACCCATTCTACGCCAAGCGTTTCGTCGAACGGAAGAGCCTTGGCGTCTCCGGCCGCGCCAGAGCACGGGCAGCGATCGCGCGTTGCACGGCTTACGATGATCCTGGTAGCATCCCCTGCGTTCTCCGGAGTCTTCCATGCTGACGTTTTACGGATACGCCAAGTGCAGCACGTGTGTAAACGCCAAGAAGTTCCTCACCGAGCTCGGTCGGAGTATCAAAGAAGTCGACATCACGACCGCGCCGCCGTCGCTGGCTGAACTGCGCTTTCTGATCAAGCAGAGCGGCCGGCCGTATACCGACTTTTTGAACCGCAGCGGTCTGCAGTATCGCGCGCTCAACATGAAAGAAAAGGTCAAGACACTGTCAGAAGACGCAATCGTCAAATTGTTGGCTTCCGAGGGCCGGTTGATCAAACGGCCGATCGTGACGGATTGGACACGAGCGACGGTGGGATTTTCGCCGGAAGACTTCAAGAAGACCTGGGGACGGTGAGATGAACCCGCAGGACGTTGCGCCGGGAGGAATCCGCGGACGCGGTGCGGCAGAAAATCCCAAGAACCGGTTCGAAACCGTCGAGCGCGTGCCCGAGCCGATCGACGCGGACAACGCCGAGCAGCCGCTGCCTCTCACGCAGTTCCTCCCCGACGCGTCCAAGTCCATCATTTCCACCAACGCCAGTCCCGACGTGGGGTTCGATGCCAGCATCAATCCCTACCGGGGATGCGAACACGGCTGCGCGTACTGCTACGCGCGGCCCACGCACGAATACCTGGGCTTTTCAGCGGGCTTGGACTTCGAAACCAAGATCATGGTCAAACACGACGCGCCAGACTTGCTGCGACGCGAGTTGTCTAAACGAAGCTGGTCGCCCCGGCTGATCGCGATAAGCGGGGTGACAGACTGCTACCAGCCGATCGAACGCAAGCTGCGGCTCACGCGGCGCTGCCTGGAGGTCCTCGCCGACTTCCGCAATCCGGTTGCGATCGTGACCAAGAACGCTCTGGTCACGCGCGATTCGGATCTGCTGGGCGAGCTGGCGCGCCATCGGGCCGCCGCAGTCGTGGTGTCGATGACGACGCTGGACCCTGATCTCTGCGGCGACCTGGAACCCCGCACGTCGCGCCCTGCCAAGCGGCTGGCCGCGGTCACCGCGCTGGCCAAGGCGAGTGTTCCGGTCGGCGTCAACGTAGCGCCGGTGATTCCGGGCCTGAACGACTCGGAGATCCCCCGCATCGTGCAAGCCGCGGCTGACGCGGGCGCAACCTTTGCGGGCCTCGTGCCTTTGCGCCTGCCCTACGCCGTGGCGCCATTGTTCGAAGCGTGGCTGGAACAGCACCGGCCCGGGATGAAGGTGAAGGTCTTACACCGCATCCGCGAGCTACGCGGCGGGAAACTCAACGACCCGAACTTCGGTTCGCGCATGGACGGCCAAGGCCCGTACGCGGACCAGATCCACGCCCTGTTCGCCATGTCCTGCAAACGCGCGGGACTCAGCGGATGGCCCGAATTGTCCACCGCCGCCTTCAGACGGCCAACCGCTCAGCCGTCGTTGTTCGAGTCCTAAGCGCCTAACCCTCAGGCGGCGCGTGAGGCCCTCTGAGGTGTACCGGCTCCACCCGCCGCCGGACCCGAATGTTCAGCATTTCAACCAAAACCGAAAACGCCATCGCGAAGTAGATGTAGCCCTTGGGGATGTGCATGTCCAGCCCGTCGCCGATCAGCGCCACGCCGATCAGGAGCAGAAAACTCAGCGCCAGCATCTTGATCGTCGGGTGTCGGTCGATAAACGCACTGACGGCGCCGGCGAATACCATCATGAAGATCACGGCGATGATCACGGCGGCGACCATGATCGCCAACTGATTGGCCATGCCGATCGCGGTAATGATGGAATCCAAAGAAAACACGATGTCCAGCAGAGCGATCTGGATGATCACGCTCGCGAACGTGGTGGCCGTGCGGCCGACGGGTGACTCCTCTTCCCCTTCGAGTTTGTCGTGGATCTCCATGGTACTCTTCGCTAAGAGGAACAACCCGCCGAGAATCAGGATCAAATCTCGTCCCGAGATGTCCTGGTTGAACACCGCGATCGTGAACAGAGGGGCGGTCAGCCGCATCATCCAGACGAGCGACGCCAGCAACGCCAGCCGCGTGCCCATCGCCATGGCGAGGCCGATGGTGCGCGCCCGCGCCCGTTGGGCCTCCGGCAGCTTGCCCGCCAGGATCGAGATGAAGATGATGTTGTCGATCCCCAGGACGATCTCGAGCGCGGTGAGCGTGATCAGCGCCAGCCAGGCGTTGGGGTCGGCGATCAAGTCCATCAATGTTCAGTCAACATCTGACGAATCAATCTCGATCCACGTCCACGCGGGATTGGTGGTTCCGGAGTGGAGATTCCGCACGCCGTCAGCCTGCTCAGCAGCGGGCCGGATGCCCCCTTCGGGGACTTCCGGCATCTCCCTTCTTGAAGGTGGGTCGCAAGGCGCCGCGAGACCCGGACCTGTAGGGGCGTATTGCGATACGCCCCTACCAACCCGTGAGGACCGGAAGCGCAGCGGCAACGCCGCAGACGGCCCCTCCTGAGCAGGCTCCATCAGCGGAGGCCGAGCACGTCCTGCATGTCGTAGAGTCCGGGCGGCTTGCCCGCGAGCCACTGCGCGGCGCGCAGGGCGCCGCGTGCGAACGTGTCGCGGCTGGACGCGCGGTGCGTGATCTCCAAACGCTCGCCGAGCCCGCCGAACAGCACGGTGTGGTCACCGACGATATCGCCCGCGCGGATGGTTTGGATGCCGATCTCAGTGGGCGTACGCGGACCGATCTCGCCTTGGCGCGCGTAAACGCCCACCTCTTCGAGGCGCCGCTTGGTGACGTCGGCCAGGATCTGGCCCAATCGCAGCGCGGTGCCGCTCGGCGCGTCTTTCTTCAAACGGTGGTGGGCTTCGATGATCTCCAGATCGTAGCCCCCGCCCAGCGCGAGCGCCACGTCCGCCACGATCTTGAACATGACGTTCATGCCAAGGCTCATGTTCGGCGCGAACACGATCGGAATCTTGCCCGCCGCCTCTCGAATCGTCCCCACGGTTTCGGGGGGCAAACCGGTGGTGCCGATGACGAGCGGGCGCTGACGGTCTACGGCTCGCGGGATGAGCGCCAGCGTGGATCCCGGCGCGGAGAAATCGATCACCACGTCTCCGGCCGACAGCGCCTCATCAGGATTGTCTCGGATCGCGACGCCGAGCGCTCCGACGCCGGCCGCCTCGCCCGCGTCTTTGCCCAAACTCGCGTTTCCGGCACGCTCCACCGCTGCGGCGACTTCGAGCCCGGGTGTTTCCGTAGCGAGCGCGATCAGGCGAAGGCCCATCTTGCCGCCGGCACCCATGATCACGAGGCGGACCGGCTTTGCAGCCGACTTGGACACGGGTGGGGTTAGATCAGGCCGAACTGGGTCATGACCCGGCGCAATTGCGCCCTGGGACCGTCTGACATGGTGGTGAGAGGCAGGCGCATCTCGTCGGTGCAGCGGCCCATCATCGCCAGGGCGGCTTTGACCGGAATGGGGTTGGTTTCGAGAAACATCGCGTTGGAGAGGGGCAGCAGCCGATAGTGAGCCCGCCGCGCGCGATCCCAATCGCCCTTGAGCGCGGCATTGACCATTTCCGCGGTCTCGGCCGGCGCCACGTTGGCGGTCACCGAGATCACCCCTTTTCCGCCGACCGCCATCAACGGCAAGGTGAGCGCGTCGTCGCCGGAGAGGACCACGAACCGGTCGCCGCACGCAGCCACGATGTCGCTCATCTGCGACAGATTGCCCGAGGCTTCCTTGATCCCGACGATGTTCGTGATTGTGCTCAGGCGCGCCACGGTCTGCGGCGTCATGTTGACGACGGAGCGGCCGGGAATGTTGTAGAGCACGAGCGGGAGATCCACCGCGCGCGCGATCGCCTCATAGTGTTGAAACAGGCCCTCCTGCGTGGGCTTGTTGTAATACGGCGTGACCAGCAACGCCGCGTCCGCGCCGACGGCCTTGGCGTGTTGGGTCAGCCGGATGGCCTCGTGCGTGGCGTTGGAACCCGTTCCGGCGATGACCGGAACCCGCCGGCGCGCGACCTCCACGGTGAGCGCGATCACTCGATCGTGCTCCTCGTGTGTGAGCGTGGCGGACTCCCCCGTACTCCCGCACGGCACAATGCCGTTGGTACCGCGCTCGATCTGCCACTCGATGAGGTCACCAAGCGCTTTTTCATCGACTTTGCCGTTTCTGAACGGCGTCACGATGGCGACATACGAACCACTAAACATGGCCGATCCTTTGTGCCGGGGTTACTCCGCGTGTCTAGCGGAGGAGCCTGTTCAGGAACGCGTCAGATGCAAGGCGCCGCGAGCACCGCACCGGAGCGTACTGTGTGCGTACGTGAGGAGCGGATGCGCAGCGGCAACGCAGCAGATGACCGTTCATGGACAGGCTCACAGCAGCGCCTCCTGCGTCAACGAACCTTCGTACACCAACCGGGCCTCGCCCGTCAACGTCACCGATGTCACACGCCGGCCATCAAGCGTGAAGCTCACGCCCAACGGCGGACCGCCGCGCGTCTTGAGCGTCACCGGGGATCTGACCTTGCCGAGCAGCCCCGCGAGCACGGCCGCCGCCACTGCGCCGGTGCCGCAGGCCAACGTCTCGCCTTCCACGCCGCGCTCGTACGTCCGAATGGTGAGCCGGTGCGGGCCGTCAACCGCGACGAAATTCGCGTTCGTGCCCGCGGGCGCGAACATCCGGTGATAACGGATCGCCTGCCCCGTGTGATGTACGTCGACCGATTCGACGTCGTCCACGAACACCACCGTATGCGGTACCCCCGTATTCACGAAGTGCGCCTCATACGATTTGACGCCCAGGTCAACCGTGAAGTTCAGCCGCAGGTCGGTGGGCACCGGCAACTCAACCGTCACGCCCTTGGCCCCCACGTCGGCGTGGATCACGCCTGCCAGCGTCTCGAACGCCATGCGCCTGGAAGCGATCTTGTGCATGACCGCAAAACGCGCGGCGCACCGGCTGCCGTTCCCGCACATCTCGGCCTCGCCGCCGTCCGCGTTGTAGTAATGCCAGCGGAAATCCGTAGTTCGGGACTTCTGGATGAAGATGACCCCATCGGCTCCGACCGACAACCCGCGTCGACACACGGCTTTGACGAACGCCGGCATCTTGCGGCGCGGCACGAGCTCTCGCCGGTTGTCGATGATGACGAAGTCGTTCCCGCTGCCGGACATCTTGGCGAACGGAATAAGCCTGCTGCGCGCCATGACTAGCAATCCTTCGGTGTATTCGGCGACTTCAGCCTGTTCAGGAGTGCGCCAGATGCAAGGCGGCGCGAGAACGCAGTCGAGCTCTCCGCGACACGCTGGCTCCGTTCCGGAGCGGAAAGCGCTTCGCGCCGTCTTGTGGCGCTGACAAAGGTCATTTCCTCTCGCTTGGCGAAGCAAGCGCAGTGCCAACGCCGCAGATGGCCACTCATGGACAGGCTCTCATGGCATTGGTTTGGGGCCGTGCTCTTGGACAAACGCCATCAACGCCTCGGCCTCTGGTTTGGTCACGACCTGGTCGGCCAGGATATTCTGGATCCCCTGGCTGAGCCCGTAGAGCGCCTCGTCGGAGATCTCATGGCGCCGGCCCGCGTTGTAGAACTCGATGAGCGAGCGCCGGATGTGCTCGACCTCTTCGACCGTGTACTCGGGCGGCAACGCCCGCACCAGCGCCTTCTCGATCACGAACTTCTGCCAGGTGAAGATGAAAAAGTCCTTGCCCTTGAAGAACAGAAACGCCAGAGCGAGGATCACGATCCCCGACACGATGATCAGCGTGAGGAAAAATCCCTTGCCCTTGCGCTCCCCGGCTTTGGGCGATGCCGTGGTGTCCGCCGCGATCGCCATCAGGCCCGCCCCTTCAGAAATACCGGGATGCGTTCGCCGCGGACCAGATCGCGATACGTTTCGCGCTCACGGACCACGACGAACCGGCTGCCTTTAACCATAACCTCGGGGATCATCGGTCGAGAGTTGTAGCGCGAGGCCATGGCGAATCCGTACGCGCCCGCGCTCATCACCGCCAGCAACTCGCCCGGCTCGACCGACGGCAGCTCGCGGTCCTGCGCCAGAAAGTCACCGGATTCGCAGATCGGTCCGACCACGTCCACCACCCGAGGGGTTCGCGCCGTCCGTTTCACGGGACGGATCTCGTGGTAGGCCTCGTAGAGACTGGGGCGGATGAGATCGCTCATGCCCGCGTCGGTGACGACGAAGCTCTTCTCGGCGCCTTCCTTCGTGTAGAGCACTTTGGTCACCAGAATGCCCGCGTTGCCCACCAACACGCGTCCCGGTTCCAGGATCAGCGTGAGATCGCGTCCCTGCAATAACGGCAACACCGCATCGGCGAGCTGTCGGGGGGACGGCGGCAGCTCATCTTTGTACGGGATGCCCAGGCCTCCACCCATGTCCAGATAGCGGATTGTCACGCCGTGGCCCTTGAGCACATCGACCAGTTCCAGCACCCGGGCGAGCGCCTCAACAAACGGCTGGACCTGCGTGAGCTGCGAGCCGATGTGGTGGTGCACCCCGACGATCTCCACGCCCTTGAGGGTCATCGCCTGCTTGTAGTGATCCAACGCCTGGTCGATCGCAATGCCGAACTTGGACTTTTTGAGCCCCGTCGAGATGTACGGGTGCGTCTTAGGGTCGATGTGCGGGTTTACCCGCAACGAGATCCGCGCCCGCGTCTTGAGCTTTCGCGCGACCTCGTCGATCGCGGCGAGTTCCTGGGCCGACTCCACGTTGAAGAGCAGGATCTTGGCCTTGAGCGCTTCGGCGATCTCTTCCCGGCTCTTCCCCACTCCGGCAAACACGATCTTGTTCCGCGGCACGCCCGCCTTGAGCGCGCGGTACAACTCGCCCCCCGACACGATGTCCGCTCCGCCCCCGAGGGACGCGAAGAGACGAAGAATCGCCAGGTTGGAGTTGGCTTTCATGGCAAACGCGGTCACGTGCGGGATCGACGCGAACGCGCCGTCCACGGCCTCGAAGTGTTTGGTGAGCGTTCGGTGGCTATAGAGGTAGAACGGCGTGCCCACCGCCTTGGCGATTTTCGCCACCGGCACCTGCTCGCAGTGTAGCTCGCCGTTGACGTCGATGAAATCGTGCACGTTAGCAGCCCACTCTGGTACGCGAACACCAGCGCCCGTTCAGGAGCGCGCCAGATGCAAGGAGGAGCGAGGAATTCCCCCGGAGCGTACTGGGTCGTACGTGAGGAGGAATTCCGAAGCGACAACGCCGCAGATGGCCGCTCATGGACGGGCGCTCAGGCGATCGTTTCGTCGCCCCAGGTGGTCGGACGCGGCGTGATCCGGTCCAGCGCGGCTTGGAACGCCTTCTGGAGATTGACGAAACGAACCGAGGCATGAGCTTTCAACGCCTTGAGGTATTCGCCGTCCAGCAATGCCGACACCGCTTGGGGCGTCGCGTGCCGTACGTGCTCGAAGTTGACGACGATTTCCAGCTTGGCGGCCTGTCGCACCGCGTCCAATAGCCGCTTGCGCAGTTCCTTGGCCCCCAACTCGTCCAGCGTGCCGACAAGGTCCAGGTGCAGAGCCGACCGCAACGGCGCGGTGGCCGCCTCGGCCGTCCGCGCGATATCGCCTTTTTTGACCTGGATGTGCAGGAAGCGGTCGATCTGCTGCGCGGCGTCCGCCGCCTTTTCTTTGATCGTATTCAGCGCGTTCGGGATGAGGTTCTCCGTCGCCAACGACGGCAGTTTCACCTGGAGACTCTGGATCACCTTTGACAGCGGCGACAAGCCCCCCTTCGGGGCCGTGCGCCTGACCAGATGACGGAACGCCACGTTCATCGCGCCGCGGGCCACCAAGCGTTGCGCCGTGGGAAGGATCCGTCTGGCGATCGAAGGCCACGAGAAGAACTCGTGGTTGGCCCAGAAAAAGCCGTCCTGCAGCGTTTTCGGGCTCATGCGCTTGGGCCAGAAGACCACGTGTTTGCCGTCGTAACGAGACCAGTCGAAGTCGAAAATGCGCCCTTCGGCCTTCATGCGATCGAACAGCGCGGTCCCCGGCAACGGCGTGAGGATGTTGAAGTACGCCAGCTCCATGCGGTTACGGTTCAGGAACTCCACGGTTCGCTCGAACACCGATTCGTCGTCGTTGTCGAAACCGAAGATGATGCCCGGGTTGAGCATGATCCCGTGGTCGTGAAAGCACTTGATCTCCCGCTCGTACTGCGCGACCCGGTTGAAGGGCTTGTTGGTCTCGTCGATGCTCTCCTCGATGATCGATTCCATGCCCACGAACATCGACACGCACCCGCTTTCCGCCGCCAGCTTGACCATCTCGGGCTCGTCGCCCAGGAACAGCGTGCACTGCGCGCCCCACTTGATCTTGAGCGGAATCAGCGCGGTCCACAGTTCCTTACAATACGATCGACTGGAGTTGTGCAAATCGTCGACGAAGGCGAAGATCGTGCCGTCCTCGATGCCCGACAGCAGTTTGACCGAGGCCACGAACCGCTGCCCGAACGGCCCTGAAGTCATCTTGTCCACGATCTGGCTGCGGCGGCGGTCCTTGATCCGCTGGATCTCGGCCACTACGTGCGAGACGGGTCGCCTCCGGGAGGTCTTGCCGTTGTACGGCGAGACGCTGCAGAACTCACAGTCGAAGTGGCAGCCCCGCGTGGTCTGGATGCACGAGGTCGTCATATACTCCTCGTGTCTGAAGAGGTCCACGCGTGGGTGACGATACTCGTCCAGATTGGGGAATTCCGCCATCCGGTAGACTCGCTGCATGAGGCCGGCTTCGAAGTCTTTGACCACCTGCGGCCAGATCGTTTCCGATTCGCCCACCAAGATCGTGTCCGCGTGTTGGAGCGCTTCGTTCTGACAGTAGCTGACGTGCGTGCCGCCGATCACGGTCCTGACTCCGCGAGCGCGAAAACGGTCGGCGATCTGGTACGCGCGCGGCGCGTAGCAGGTCATCTGCGCCGACACCCCGACGAGATCGACGTCCATCGAGAAATCGACTTGATCCACGGCTTCGTCGATAAAGGTCACGTCCCAGGTGTCGGGGGTATAGGCCGCAATCACGGGCAGCGACAACTTGGGGAACCAGAGCGCCCGGCGTTCGCCCCCGGTAAATCGGTACGGGCTATCTTCAGGATACGGCTCGATCAGCAGCAACCGCCGTTTGCGCGAGACTACGCTCACCTTGGCGCACGTGTCCGCCGCCTCCACAAGAGTTGATGACGTCATACGTCCTCCTTGCGTCCGTCCGTGGACGGCTCGCCCCGCAGCCCCTCTCGGGACTTAGCGGTTTGTCGAATCCGGCCCTGGGGTGGGCCCTGGCTGCGAGGATGGTTTCGCGGGCTTGCGCACATCTTCCGGCGCGACTGGGTCGCCCTTCCGCCCGCAACTCGTTGACGATGCTAGCAAAAGACCCAGGAACAATGCAAGCCAGGCTCTCACGCGCCGCGTCGCCCCCCTTTTTCAAGCTCCTTGAGCCGCTGTCGCACGGCCTCGGCGGCCGTTCCGCCGATCTGAGCTTTGCGTGCAATCGCGGCCTGCGGGGTCAGGCGGGCCAACACCTCGGCGTCGATCAGCGGCGAGAAGCGACGGTATTCGTCCATCGACAATCCGGTCAGCGGCTTCTTGGCGTCGACACAATGGCGGACCAACTTACCGACGACCTCGTGCGCCTCGCGAAACGGTAAGCCCTTGAGCGCCAGAGCATCAGCCAGCTCGGTGGCGAGCAGAAACGTGTCGGATGCTGCGGCTGCCATGGCCTCGGGCTTCACGTTGATGCCCGGAATCATCTCCGCCGTGATCCCAAGACACGCCTTGACCGTATCCACGGCGTCGAACAGCGGCTCCTTGTCCTCCTGCATGTCCTTGTTGTACGCCAGCGGCAGGGCTTTGAGGGTCGTCAACAACGCGGTCAGCGACCCGTACACGCGGCCGGTTTTCCCCCGGATCAACTCCGGGACGTCCGGGTTCTTTTTCTGGGGCATCATGCTGCTCCCCGTGCAAAACCCGTCCGGCAGCTCAATGAACCCGAACTCACTGGTCGACCACAGGATCAGTTCTTCGGCCAGACGCGAGAGGTGCGTCATGATGAGCGCGCACGCGGCCAAGGTCTCGATCACAAAGTCGCGGTCGCTGACCGAGTCGAGGCTGTTCCTGGTCACAATGGGAAAGTCCAGGTACTCCGCCACCAACTCCCGGTTGATCGGGTAGTTCGTCCCGGCCAGCGCGCCCGCGCCCAACGGCATCCGGTTCACCCGGTTACGCGCATCCCGCAGGCGCTCCACGTCGCGGTTGAACATCTCGTGGTAAGCGAGCCAGTGATGCGCCAGGAGCACGGGCTGGGCGCGCTGCAAATGGGTGTAGCCGGGCAGGATCACGTCGATGTGCCGCGCCGCGGCCTCGGCCAACGCCTTTTGCACGCCCCGCAGCAGATCGAGCAGACCGTCGATCTCCTCACGCACGTACAACCGCATGTCCAGCGCAATCTGGTCGTTGCGCGAGCGCCCCGTGTGCAGCTTGCCCGCAACGTGCCCGATGCGCTCGGTGAGCGCCCGTTCCACGTTCATGTGGATGTCTTCGTGCGCGATCGAAAACGCAAACTTCCCCGCGGTGATATCCGCTTCGATCGCTTTCAGCCCATTGACCATCTGATCCCGTTCCGCGGCCGTGATCAACTTGGCTTCCGCCAACGCCTTGCAGTGCGCAATACTGCCCGCGATGTCGTGGCGGTACAAGCGCCAGTCAAAGGGAATCGACGCGGTAAAGGTTTCTACACTGGGTTTGGTGGGCTCGGTAAACCGTCCGCCCCAGGGCTTCTCCATTCTGTTGGTATCCGTCTGCTCGGCCTCAAAATGAGCGCTAGGACGCTCGTCCCTGTCCAAGCTGCCCGCTATGCGTCCTCAAGCAACCGCCTCGCGGCTACTGCTCGCGGGACACTCATACAAGGTCTCTGGGGCAATGTCCGCCCCATTGGGCCAAGCGATGGTCCAGCCGTCGAGGAAGAACCGTTGGAAGTATTTGACGTCTTTCAGTGGTTCAAAGACCGGTCCTTTGAGCCATCGTTGAAAGTCAATGGTCTTTTCAGAACCGTCGTCAAAGGTCACCTGAATCCGATAGCCGCCCCGATATTGGGCTTTGGTCACGCATGGAATTGTCTTCATCATAAGCTCCTCAGCGCAGCGGTTCGATCGTTTCGAGCGGTCTGCCAACCTTTATCCGCTGCCAGTTCGCTCGAATCTCGGGGCCGTGCTGCTTCGCCCACTGTTTGATGAGACGCAGCGCAGTCTTTGACTGAATGTTTCCAACCACCATCCGACCAGCCAGATCAAACTTCCCGCGCTGGCCTTGATACTCTGCGTGAAAATGGAGCGGTTCATGGTCCTTGTAAAACATGCGAATTACGATTCCGAAGAAGATCGATATTGCCGGCATACATCCGGATCAGCGGGTTACGAATTTGTTGAACATCTTACCCCTTAAGGGATACCGCGTGCAAATGACTTCGGCTATCGCCTCTTCTCGCTTTCGAGTCGTTTGATCGCAGCCGACGCCTGCTCCCGCACTGGCGACCCCGCGACGTTTGGTTGGGTGTTCGCCACCACCGCACGATAGTGCGTCAGGGCACGCTGTTGGTCGCCGAGCTGCTCTGCCGCCCGAGCCAGGCTGAGGTGACTTGGCGCATGCCGGGGGTCGCGGAGCAGCGCCTGTTCGTACGCAACTGCGGCATCGGTCCAGCGACCGTGGCGCGCGTGCATCATGCCGATGCGGAACGCGAGATCAGCGTCGCGCGGCAGGCTCGCCGCGGCCTGGGCGTAAGCTTGTGTGGCGGCTGCGGCGTCGCCGAGGCCATCCAGCGCCACGCCGAGGTTGAACCGGGCCTGCGCATCGCCGGGACGGTGCGAGAGCACGCTTTCGTAGGCTTGCCTGGCTTCGACCCAACGCTCCAGGCGCACCAACACCGCCCCCAACAACATCCAGGCGTCGCCATCTCCGGGGTCGATCGCCAACGCCTCGCGGTACCGGCGGATCGCGTCGTCGTACCGCTGTTCCCGCTCCGCGGCTCTTGCCAGGCCTTTGAGCGCGAGGACCTCCCCCGGACTGACTTCCAGCGTGTCTTCGTAGACACGTCTCGCGGCATCCCATTGCTCGGTGCGCTCGTACACGAACCCGAGTTCCACGAGAATCCCCGGAGACCGCGGGCTGAGGGCGAGGGCCGTTTGAAGCTCCCGCAGCGCGCGATCCGCGTCCCCGGCTTCGGCGTAGACCAGGCCCAAGTTCTTGTGGGCTTCTGAGGAGTTCGGCACCAGTCGCAGGGTCGCTTCAAAGTCGCGCTCCGCATCGTCCAACCGCCCGGCGTTGAGGGCCTGCAAGCCGCGGGCGTTGAGCGCCACCACGCTGTCGGGGTACTTTGCCAGCACGTCCTCCCACAATCGGCTCTCATCGACCCAGACGGCGCTGCGGGCCGCGTCCGCTCTGATCATGGCGACGATCAAGACCGTCGGGATCGCGGCAGCGGCCACGCGCGTCGCGGGGATGGACCGGGCCAGGAATTTCGTGGTGAGCCCGCCGAGCGCCCACGCGAGACCAACGCCCGCCAAATAGACGCGGTGATCCTGGTACAGCGTGACACGGCTGACGGTCGGCAACGGCATCAGCGGCAGCAATGCGACCCAACTCCAAATTAGGCACCAGCCGAGCCGCCGATGCGTTCTCAACGCAACCACCGTGGCCCCGGCGACGCCCAGGAGTCCAGCAATCAGGGACACCGCCTCGGTGGTTCCAATTGTCCACTGCCAACCATGATCGACTGCTAAACCGACCGGGAAGAACCAGTGTCCAAACGAGCTCAACACAATCTTAATGGCAAACAAACCGGATTGAACCGATACGTCGCTTGGATGAGGTGTGACTTGGCTCAGCACCAGCGATCGACCGATCCAAAAAACAGCGGTCAGGGCCCAGAACGGAAGCGAGCGCATCACGCTCGTACGCCACGGCGTCTCGCCTCCGAACCGTGCCCGGTCCCACACTAGGATCAGCAGGGGTAAAACCATCCCTGTTTCCTTGGTTCCCAGCGCCAGCAAGCCCGCACAGAGCGCGGTGCCCATTCGCGTCGTGGCCGTTCGCCCCCCCACGCGGTTGCAGACGGCGGCGTCATACGCCCAAACCGCCGCCAGAAGGAACAGCGTGGTCAACGACGACGACCGCGCCGCAACGTAATTGACGGCTTCCGCGTTGATCGGGTGCAGCGCCACCAGGGTCGCTGCCGTCAGCGCCGCGAGCACCATGGTCCACAAACGGCGAGCCAGGAAGAACACCGCGACAACCACGGCCATGTGAATCATCAGATTCATCCCGTGATAGCCCGATGGCGTGTTCCCCCACAGTGCTCGGTCCAAGGCATAGCTGGCGAGGAGGATCGGGCGGTACCAGCCATAGTGTTCCCGCAGGGCGCTCGCCGCATAGGGAGAGGTGAACCACTGAGTCGCCGACGCGAACGAAGCGATCGACGGATTACTTGCCACCGCGTGCGCATCGTCGAGCACAAATCCGTTTTGCGTGACGCCACGATAGGTGAGCGCGGTGACCCCGAGGATTAGGCCGAGTGCCAGGCTTTGCCACACGCGGTCGGTGGGAGTCATACCGTCAAGAGACGCAAAAAGGGGGAGGGGGACGTCCCTCGTTGGACGTTACACCTTGCGTCGCATCCTGCTGCCGACTTTCAGCCGCAACGCATTGAGCCGGATAAATCCCGCGGCGTCTTTCTGGTCGTACACCGCCTCTTCCTCGAACGTGGCTAGGTCGTGACGGTACAGGGACGCGGGGGATTTCCGGCCCGCGATGGTGATCGATCCCTTGTACAACTTGAGGCGCGCCGTGCCGGTTACGCTTTGCTGCGCCTCGTCGATCGCGGCCTGCAGCATCCGGCGCTCGGGGGAGAACCAGTACCCGTAGTAGACCAACTCGGCGTACCGCGGGATCAGGGCGTCGCGCTGGTGCAGGACCTCTCGATCCAGCGTCAGCGACTCGACCGCCCGGTGCGCCGCGTGCAGGATCGTGCCGCCCGGCGTTTCGTAGACTCCGCGCGACTTCATGCCCACGTAGCGGTTCTCGACCAGGTCCACGCGGCCGATGCCGTGACGGCCGCCGATTTCGTTAAGGGAAGCGAGCAGCCTCGCGGGCGAGAGCTTGTGGCCATTGAGCGCCACGGGATCACCCGCGCGGTAGTCCACCTCCACGTATTCGGCCGAGGCCGGGGCGCGCTGCGGGTCCACCGTCATCGTGAACATCTCGGCCGGCGGTTCGGCCCACGGATCTTCCAAGATGCCGCCCTCGTAGCTGGTGTGGAAGAGATTTTTGTCCACGCTGTAGGGCTTGGCCTTGGTGGCGGTGACCGGGATCCCGTGTTTATCCGCGTAGTCGATCAGGTCCTGGCGCGAACGGAACGGCCATTCGCGCCACGGCGCCACGATGCGGATCGCGGGGTCGATGGTCTGATAGGCGAGTTCGAAACGCACCTGGTCGTTGCCTTTCCCGGTCGCGCCGTGTCCCACCGCGTCGGCCCGCTCCTGCGCGGCGACCGCCATCTGGGCCTGCGCGATCAACGGCCGAGCGATCGACGTGCCGAGCAGGTAGGAACCTTCGTACACCGCGTTCGCGCGCAGCATGGGGAAGACGAAGTCTTCGACGAACGTCTCTCGGAGATCCCGCACCACCGCCTTTTTCGCGCCCGTGGCGAGGGCTTTGGCTTTGACGGCTTGCAGGTCTTCGCCTTGTCCCAGATCCGCGCAGAACGCGATGACCTCGCAGCCATAACGTTCCTTGATCCACGTGATCGCCACCGACGTGTCCAGACCGCCGGAGTAGGCCAGGACCAAAGTCCGGATGGGCGAGGGGGAGACGGATCCGCTCTCGCTCTTTTTGACGTTCCTCACGACTCTTCTATATTTTTTCACCCCTTCACCCCCTCACCCCGTCGCCCCCTCAACAAGCATTTCCAGGATCGCCTTCTGGATGTGCAACCGGTTCTCGGCCTGGTCAAAGATGACCGAGCGCGGGCCCTCCATCACGTCTTCGGTGATCTCTTCGCCGCGATGCGCGGGCAGGCAGTGCATGACGATCGCGTCGGGTTTGGCAAGCCGCAACAGGTCGGCGTTGATCTGATAGCGACGAAAAACAGCGGCGCGCGTCCGGCTCTCGGCTTCCTGCCCCATGCTGGTCCAGACGTCCGTGTACAACACGTCCGCGCCGGCTGCGGCCTCGCGCGGGTCCTCGCCGACCCACACCCCGCCGTGCGTTTTCTCGGCCTCGAGTTCCGCCCATTTGACGATCTCGCCGTCCGGCTGGTACCCGGCCGGCGACGCAATGCGGCACGACATGCCCATGATGGCGCACCCCTCGAGCAGCGAGTGCGCGACGTTGTTGCCGTCGCCCACGTAGGCCACCACGATCCCGGCCAGCCGCTGCTTTTTCTCATCGATCGTCAGCAGGTCGGCGAGGATTTGGCAGGGATGATGCGCATCCGTGAGCCCGTTGATCACGGGAATCGTGGCGTGGCGCGCCCACTCCTCCAATCGGTCCTGCCCGAAGGTGCGGATCACGAGGGCGTCGAGGTAGCGCGACAGGACTCTGGCGGTATCGGCGATCGTCTCTCCGCGTCCGAGCTGGATCTCCTGAGCCGGCAGGAACACGGGATGGCCGCCCAGTTGCGCGATCGCGACCTCGAACGACACGCGCGTGCGCGTGGAGGCTTTCTCGAAAAATAGCCCCACGCTTTTTCCCGCCAGTGCCCGGGAGGGGACGCCAGTTTTTGCCCGGTCGATCAGGCGCCGGATCTCGCGCGGGGCCAGGCTCCGGAGCGCCAGTAGGTCGCGCTCAGCCATGTGCCCTCGACACGTACAAGAGCGGATGACCGTTCATGGACCGGCGCCTAGTGCGGCGTCGATGATCGCAACCGCTTGATCCACATCCTCTTGCGTGACGATCAGCGGCGGCACCAGTCTGATCACCGTCTCTGCGGTGGGGATTACGAGCAGGCCGCGCTCCAGGCACGCCATGGCGGCCGGACGCGCGGGGACCGAGAGCGCGAGTCCCACCAACAGCCCGAGCCCTCGGACCTCGACGATCGAGGAGTGTCGCGGCGCGAGGGCTTTGAGTCCGTTGACGAGTCGCTCCCCCATGCGCCGGGCGTTCTCCAGCAGATAGCCGTCTTCCAATAACGTATCCAACGTCGCCAACGCGGCGGCGCATGCCAAGGGGTTGCCGCCTTGTGTAGAGCCGTGCGACCCCGGGGTGAACGCGGCCGCCACCCGGTCGGTCGCGAGCATCGCGCCGAGGGACACCCCGTTGGCCAAACCTTTGGCCAGGGCCATCACGTCCGGCACGATGCCCGCGTGTTCGTACGCGAAAAGCTTGCCCGTCCGGCCGAAGCCGGTTTGGACTTCGTCGAGGATCAGGAGCAGCCCGCGCTCGTCGCACAGCTTTCGGAGGCCCGGCAGGTAGGTCGGGCGCGGCACGCGCACGCCACCCTCTCCTTGCACGGGCTCGACCATGACCGCGACGGTTTTCTCCGTGATCGCCTTCTCCACCGCACCCAGATCGTCGTACGGCACCCAGACAAAGCCCGGAAGCAGCGGTTCGAACCCGGCGTGCAGCTTGGGCTGCCCCGAGGCGCTGATCGTTGCCATCGTCCGCCCGTGGAACGAGCCCAGCGCCGTGATAATTTCGTACCGATCGGCGTGGCCCGATGTCCGCGCGAACTTTCTCGCCAACTTGATCGCCGCCTCGTTGGCTTCGGCCCCGCTGTTGCAGAAAAACGCTTTCCCGGCGAACGAGTGGGTCACCAGCGCTTTGGCCAACCGGATCTGCGGTTCGTGGTAGTACAGGTTGGACGTGTGGACCAGGCGCTGAGCCTGTTTCTGCAGGGCGACCGTCACGCGGGGGTGACAATGCCCCAGGTTCGTGACCGCGACTCCCGCGCCAAAGTCGAGGTATTCTCGTCCGCTCTGATCATAGACGCGCGTCCCGCGCCCCTTCACCAGCACCACGGGAAACCGCACGTGGGCGTAAGTCGGCATGAGGTAGCGCTGCGCCTCGTCGATCCACTCGTCGGTCGCCATGATCCCCGTCACTCGTCTCCGGGATGCGTCGTGGTACCCGTGCGGCGGTTGTACCATACCGGGTTCCGCCGGCGCAACCGGCCGGCCATACCCCAAGCGACGCGGGATACCCGTTGTAAGGCCTGAAAATCCTTGACATCCCCCGACCGACGCTGTACAGTGACCCCGCCTGCCGGAGGGCGGCTCGGTGGCCGCAAAAATCCTGATAATGGATAGCAACGTCCGACTGCTGACCGCCATGTCGGAGCGTCTGAGTCATCTCGGCTACGAGGTGGCGACCGCAACCCGCGTACACGACGCAGTGCTCAAAGGCATCGTCGTCCCGCCCGATCTTCTGGTGTGCGACGTCATGATGCCCGAGCTCAACGGCTGGGAAGTCAAGCGGTTGGTGGTGCAGATTCCGTCGCTGGCGGAAACCCCGGTGCTGTTCTTGGGTTCCCATTACGCGCTGCCGCTCGAATTTTACGACCCCTCGGTGGGTCTGGTTGAAACCCTCAAAAAACCCGTTTCCGCCGACGCGCTGGGTCCGGTGGTGGCTTCGCTGCTGGCGCGCCAGGTGGCGCGCCAGCGACTTATGGCGCATGCGTTGAGAGGTTCGCTGCCGATTACCGACGCCTCGTTGGTCGATCTGTGCCAGGTGCTGGCCCGTCGCTCGGTAACGGGTGTGTTACGACTCATTGCCCCCGAGCGGTCGGCGGAGTTGGTGTGGTCCGGCGGCGCCCTCGTGGACGCCACGGCCGACCGGATGCGGGGCGACGAAGCGGTGTACGCCGCGTTCGGGATGCCGGCAAGCGACCTGAGCGCCACGGTGGATCCCCCACCCGCGGTTCCTCCGCAGCAGTACGTGACCCGACCACTACCCGACCTGCTCGCCGAGGCCGTACGACGGGCCCGCTCGCTCAGCGACCCGGAGCGTTCGCAACCTGAAGAGCCGACGCGAGGGGAACGAGACGAAGACTTCCTTGCGCGCCTCGCCGCAACCGGTTTGATCCGGCGAACCGCCGTTTCCGCGCCTTGAAACGACTGGCGCTGATCGGGGGCGGCCAGGAAGGCTTGGAGACGCTTGCCCACGCCGTCCGGCAGGAGCGAACCACGGTGGCGCTGATCGTTGATCCTGACCCCGGGGCCCTGGTGTTCCGACTCGGCGCCTACGGGTACGAATTCGGGGAGAGCGTGCGAATTCCGCTGGCCCATACCGTCGACGCCATCCGCGACGCCATGCCGGTTGACCTCGCGGTCGACGCCACGTCGGTGCGGTCGATCCGCCGGGCCGTGGCGCACGTGGCCCCTGGCGTCGATGTGATCGGCGCCCCCACCGCCCGCTACCTCTGGACGCTCGCCGAACTGCCCTCCAACGAACGCGGGGAGCAAAGCCTCAAGCGTTTCAAACCCGTTGCGGATCAAGTGGATCTCTCGACGCCGGGGGAACTCGCCTATGTGATCGCCGAAACCGCACGCCTCGTCACGGACGCGGATGCGGTCCGGGTCCACCGCTGGGACGACGCCCGCCAACAGCTCGTGCCGCTCGGCGCGTGGGGCGGTACGTCCGGCGTGTCGCCGCTCGCCGTCCGCGTGGCGCGCGAACGGC
>JBFLXB010000045.1 GCA_040757335.1 Nitrospirota bacterium
CCGCGAGGCGCCATCGCGCCTCGCGACCGCCGTGAATCCCCGGCAGCGTGAAATCCGGAACCGGCTCGCCGACCGGAATCATCAGAACGGGCTCAGGTTGGCGAACGCGTCGGGCACGGCGACGTTCGACGCGTCGATCGCCCGCGCCTCCACCCGCCGGTAGGTGAGCACCACGGTGTGTCCGCCCTGTTGCGTGTACACGACCCGCTGCGGCAAGCGGCCCGGCGGCACCGCAGTCCACACCAGCGTGTATGCCGGCGCACGGGCGCGACGGCTTCGACGCTCGACCAAGGTCAGGTGCGCCGGTTCGCCGGACAGCGCATCGTCTTTGAGCGGAATCGTCCGCACGGACAGGTCACGGGGCTGAGGCCCCCATCCTTCCACAAAGGCCCTGGCCGCCAGCGCCGCAGACAAGGCTCCCTCGAAATAGATCCGATCGTCGGGAAACACGCGGTACAGACGCATGCGGCTGAAATCGTAGATCTGGTACTCGGCGTAGCCCGACCGGCCCGGCTCGCTTCCGTACTCCACCCGCGCCCGCGTATCGGCCAAGAGCACGGTAAAGGTCGTCATCGACACCTGGTGGCCTTCGGGCGACAGCACCACTTGCTCGATCTCCGCGAAGACCGCCGGCACGGCCCCGTCCGGCGCGTCCTCCGCGGCGGCGGCCGCCGCCCACAGCACCACCAGCCCGACGCCCAGATACCACGCCTTACGTCGGTGCATGCAGACTGCCGGACCGAAACGGCGACAGATCCAGCGCCACGAAACGAAACCCCAGGGCTTTGAAGACCGCGGCCACGTCGCGACGCACCCGTTCGTCGGCAAAACGGCCGAAGTCCTCGGCCGGCACCTCGATCCGCGCCGTGTCTTCGTGGTGGCGCACCCGAAATTCGCGAAAGCCAAGTTCGCGCAGCGCTGCCTCCGCGCGATCGACCTGAGTGAGTCGTTCGACGGTGATCGTCAATCCGGTGGGAAACCGCGACGACAGGCACGGCGACGCGGGCTGATCCCAGGTTGGCAGTCCCAACTCTCGGCTGATGGCGCGAATCTCCGCCTTGGTCAGGCCCGCGTCCACGAGCGGGCTGCGCACCCCGCGCTCCCTGGCGGCGACGAGCCCGGGACGGTGATCCGAGAGATCGTCCACGTTGGTACCCTCCGCGATGTGCCGCAGACCCAGCCCCTGGGCGAGCGGCTGCAACCGTTCGAACAACTCGTCTTTGCAGTGATAACACCGATCCGCGGGATTGGCGGCGAACAGGGGCCGGCTCATTTGCTCGGACTGCACCCATTCGTGACGAATGCCGATCTGCCGCGCGAGCGCTCTCGCCTGCTCGACCATGTGCGAGGGGTACGTGGGTGAGAGCGCGGTCGCCGCCACCGCGCGGATGCCCAGCGCATCCTGCGCGACCTTGGCGAGCAGCGTGCTGTCCACCCCGCCGGAGAACGCGATCAACACGGAGTCCAGGTCCCGCACCACGTCCTGGAGTTGGCGCAGTTTGTTCGCGGGTGCGGACCCGCTCATGGGGCGTTCTTCGCGGGGACCGACTGGTCCAGCCCGCCGGCGATGTCGCCGGTTTTGCCCACCACCACCAACACGTATCGCAGCGGGTCCAGTCGCGCGGAGGCCACCCGCCGCACGTCGTCCAACGTCACGGCGCGGATCTTGTTGGGGTAGTCTTCGAAGTAGGTCAAGCCCAGGCCATACAGCTCGACGTAGCCCAACAGGATCGCCATCCGCGCGTTGGTCTCGTACCGCAACGGGAAGCTGCCAGCGAGATAGTTCTTCGCGGCTTCGAGTTCGGCCGCGGTGGCGCCTTCCGCGCGCAGCTTGGTGATCTCCTCAAGCACCGCGCGGATCGCGGCCGGCGCCGACTCGGTCTTGGTCTGCAGGCCCACGGAGAACGCGCCCGGGTACTGCTTGGCGTCGTACCCGCTGGAAATCCCGTAGACCAAACCTTCGTTGTCCCGAATCCGGCTCATCAATCGCGAGGAGAAACTGCCGCCGCCCAGGATATAGTTCATCACCGTGACCGCGTAGAAGTCGGGGTCGGTCCGCGCGATACCCAGGTGACCCAGCAGCACCGTGGCTTGCGTCAAGTCCTTCTCGATCAGCGACACGCGACGCTCGCCGACGGGCGGGAGCGCCGGAACCGCGACCGTGGGGACGGGCTTGGGTTCCCACGCGCCAAACGCGTTCTTGGCCACGCGCCGAGCCTCGCGCAGGGTCAGGTCGCCGACCAACACCAGCACCGCGTTGTTGGGGCGGTAATACGTTCGGTGGAACGCCACCGCCTCCTCTCGTGTCAGGGTGGGCACCGTGGTCTCGAGGCCCTCCACCGGCCTCCCGTACGGGTGCGGCCCGAATACCAGCGGAGCGAAGGCCTTCTCGGCCACGGCGCCGGGATCGTCCTTCTCGGCCTGGATCGCGGACAACGTCTCACGACGGAGCCGATCCACCTCGGTCGGAGGGAACGACGGGTTGAGCACTACGTCGGTCATCAGCGACAGAGCGACCCGCAGGTCCTTCTTGAGCGTGGTCAGGGAGATGCTGGAGGAGTCGTCCTCCGCGTCGGCGGTGAGTGTGCCGCCGATGAAATCAACGGCCTCCGCGATCTCCACGGCCGAGCGCGACGTCGTCCCCTTGGTGAGCAGCCCGGCGGTTAACGCCGCGAGCCCGGTGCGCCCGGCCGGATCAGCCGCGGCTCCGGTCTTGACGACCAGGCGGGCCTGGACCGCGGGGATCGTGTGCCGCTCCACGAACAATACGGTGAGGCCGTTGGACATCACCCACCGTTGAACCGTCACCTGCGCGGGCCCTGCAGCCGCGGCGCAGACGGGCGCGATCGGCACCACGCTCACGGCGAGCACCCACAGCCACCAGGGCGTTCTCCGCCCTCGGGCGGCTCGACCGACGCTCACGGCGGGGAATCGCCTCCGGCGCGCTCGGTGGTCTCCGCGGGCAGTGGCACCAGGAGGCCGACGGTCCGTTGGCTTTCGCCGAGATAGGTGTTCGCCGCGCGCACCACGTCGGCGGCGCTCACCTTACGGACGTTGGCCACAAAGGTGGTGAGGTAGTCTCGTCCGGCTCCCACGCTCTCCGCGTTTCCGATCTGCATGGCCCGGTAGAAGTTCGAGTCCTGACCGAGCACGAACTGCGCCTCGATCTGATTTTTGGCTTTGGTCAGCTCGCGGTCGGCCGGTGGGGTCGTCTTGAGCCGCTCCACTTCGTCCAGCAGGGTACGCTCGAGATCGCCCGCCGATGTGCCCGCGTGCGCCATCGCGTAGAGGTACAAGAGCGGGGGGTCGGTGGACAGCGCCGTGTAGTCGCCCCCCACCTCCAACGCCACCTGGCGCTCGTAGACCAGGGTCCGGTACAAGCGGGAGCTGGGCCCGTCCGCAAGCAAGCCGGCCAAGACGCTGAGCGCATACGCGTCCGGGTGCCTGAAATTGGGGACGTGATACCCCACCATCACGGCCGGGAGTTGCGCGGCCTTTTTCACCATGACACGCCGCTCCCCTCGCTGGGGAGGCTCCGCCGTCACGCGCCGCACCGGCGCCGGCGGGCCGGCCACTGGGCCGAAGACCTGTTCGATCCGGGCCAGGGTGGCTTTGGGATCGATATCGCCGACGATGACCAACACCGCGTTGCCCGGCGTGTAGTGCCGCCGGTAATACGCGCGGACATCGTCGGCCGTCAACTGGTCGAGGTCATCCATCCAGCCGATCACCGGCCACTGGTAGGGATTGGCCATAAACGCCGTAGCGTACAGGTGTTCGATCAGCGTGCCGTGCGGATCGTCCTCGGTCCGCAGGCGGCGCTCCTCTTTGACCACGTCCCGTTCCAGTGCGAATTCCTGCTCCGATATCACCAACCCGGTGAGCCGGTCGGCTTCCAACTCCAAGGCGAGGTCCACCTGGTCGCTGGCCAGATTTTCGAAATACGCCGTGTAATCTTGACTGGTGAACGCATTGTCGTTCCCCCCTCGCTCGGCGATCATCCGCGAAAACGCCCCCTTGCCGTACCGAGCCGTGCCCTTGAACATCATGTGCTCCATGAGATGGGACAACCCGGTTTTGCCGCTCACTTCATCCCGGGAGCCAACGCGGTACCAGATTTGCACGGACGCCACCGGCGCTTTGGGTTCCGGCACCAGGATGACGCGCAGGCCGTTGGGGAGGGTCGAGTCGACTGGGGAAACCGCCCACGCGACGGGGGCGACCAGCACCAGGGACAGCACGAGCGCGCCCATCCGGGCGTGACGCAACATGGCCGGATGCTAACGGAACGCCGAAGAACGTGTCAAGACACGAGTGGTCGGCGGAATAAAACCATCCAATCACGGTCTTTCCTCACAAGGGGACGAGCCGCTGGGCGGCCTGGAGAGACGCCGCTTCCCGAGCCACGACCGCGAGCGCGTCCAGGAGGTGAGGCATGCAGTGTGCGCGCTGTCGGGGGTTGATGGTGGTCGATCGCTTTACGGATCTGCTGGACGAGACCGGGCAGATTACGTTCGGGGGATGGCGCTGCCTATCTTGCGGTGAAATCGTCGACCCGGTGATCGTGTCCAACCGCGTCCGCAAAGTGCCCCTGCCCACGACCAAGCCGCGCCACGCGCGACTCCTCCAGTGGGTCAGCCCCAGCCCCAATAACTAGCAGGTTGCTGAAAAAGTCCATCTGCTGCGTTCTCGGTCGTCGGAAATCCTCACGTACGACCCAGTACGCTCCGGTTTCCTCCTCCCTGCGGCCTTGCAGCTGGAACTTTTTGAGCAACCTGCTGGCTATCTTAAAAGGCGACGCACGCGCCGATTTCTTTTCTAAACCCCGCATCCTGGATCCCGGATGCGGGAGCCCGTTCAGGAACGCGCCAGATGCAAGGCGGAGCGAGCACCGGAGCGCAGCGTACTAAGTGCGTACGTGAGCACCGGCTGCGCAGCGACAACGCCGCAGATGGGCGTTCATGGACGGGCTCTGAGGGCTCTCAGAGGAGGCGGGTCAGCGCGTCCAAGGCGGACAGCATCTCCCCGTCCGCCTCCTTCCCTCGCCGGTGCGGCAGCCCCTGCAGGTCCGATCCCCCGACGCGGCCTTTGCGCAGATACAGCTCCGCGAGGTACTGCAAGCGCTCTCCCACCCGCGAGGCCTGGGCGGTTCGGGAGACTTCGTCGGGCGACAGCCCCAGCTCGCGCCCGATGCTTTCCAGCGCCTCTCCGGCCGTGACTCGCCGCACGATTTCCCGGTTGCGTCGGGCCGCCGCCAGCAAGCGGGACACCTCGACCAACACCAGACCGTCCACGACCTTGACCGCGAACGTCTTGGCGAGAATGGTGGGATCGCGGTCGTTGGCACCGGTCCGGATGTCGAACTTCCATTCGTGCCAGGGACACGTGATGGTGGTTCCCTCGATCTCCCCTTCGCCGATCGGACCGCCCTGGTGAGGGCAACTGTGCTCCAACGCATAGATGGTTCCGCCCACGTGCAACAACGCGATCGGCGTGCCCGCGACCCTGATGATTTTGGTTCGACCGGCCGGCACCTCGGCCACTTCCGCCACCGGCACATATTCCACCGCCACAAATTCTCCCTTCGCGCTCAATGGACGCTGCTCGGCGTCCGTCGATCCGTCAATTCTACGCACCCGCCGCGCAGCCTGTCAAAAGGCGCAGCGCGCCACACGGTGGCGCGGCAACGCGGGACTGATTGCTTTCGCCCCGGTCCGCCCCTACAATCGACCCCCGCGACTCCCGAGCTGGCATGACGGACTCCCACGCGAAACCACACGAAACTCGCGCCGATCTGGTGGTGGTCGGCGCGGGGATCGGCGGCGCCGTGCTCGCGCTCTTGGCCGCGGCCAAAGAACGCCGGGTCGTGGTGCTCGACCGCCAAAGCCGAGGCCCCACGGACCCGGATCGGGGCGAGATCCTTCAGCCCAACGGGCTCAGGATCCTCGACCGGTTGGGGCTGCTGGCCGAGTTGTCGGAGCACTCGGTCTCGCGTGTACGCCGCTATCATTTTCACCGCATCGGCGGCCCGCGACTGGTGACCATCGATTACGGAGCCCTGCCCGAGCCGTACAACTACACCTTGGTGGGGCACCCGCGCGCCCTGATGGCTTCCATCCGCTACCGGTTGGCCGCCTCCGGATTGGTCGACATGCGGTGGGGCGAGGCGGTCGTCGGCCTGGTCCGCCAACGTCGCCGGGTGGTGGGTGTGGACACGGAGTTTGGCGGCAACCGGAGCCGGGTACTGGCGCCGGTCGTGGTGGGTGGGGACGGCCCTGGATCACCTGTGCGCTCCGCGCTACGTATCCCCACCCGGGTCCGTCGCTACGCGGACGGCTACGTGACCATGGTCCTGCCGCGCCCCGATGGATTCGGCCCCGACGGCCGCTATTACGTGGGCCGTCGGGAAATCCTCGGCGTCTTTCCACTCGGCGCCGAGCGCATCTATGCGTTTTATCTCTGGCCGGTGCGACGGCGTCCGGAGCTGGAGCACCGCGGACTGCCCGCGCTCAAAGGCGTTCTGACCGCGATCGACCCGGATTTGAAGCGCCCGCTGGAGGCGCTCACGAGCTGGGATCAGGTCGGCTGGATGCCGTGTCTCAAGGTCGTCCCTCGGCGGTGGGTGGGACATGGTGCGGCGTTGCTGGGGGACGCGGCGCACGCGCTGAACCCGCACGTGGCGCAGGGGCGCAACCAGGCGCTGGAGGACGCGGTAACGCTGGACGCGGTGTTGGACTCGTGTTTCGCCAGCGGAAATTTCAGCCGCCAGGCCCTCTCGTTGTACGAACGGATACGACGGCCGCAAGCGGCCGCGCTCCAGCGGTTGGGCGACGAGATGGCCTTTTTCTGGAACACCGGCAACCCGATCGTGGCCTCGATCCGCGATCGCGTCTTCTCCACGCTCGGCCGCAACGAGTACCTCCGGACCAAAATGCTGTCGTTGGTCGCGGGGTTGTCGGACCGGAGGTTTTCCGTCTGGGATCGCGCGCGCGCGCTGGGTTGGCCGCGGTGACCCCCCGCACTCTCGTGATCGTGCCCACGTACAACGAGCGGGACAATGTGGAGTCGTTGGTCACCCAGGCTCTTGCAGCCCTGCCCGACAGCGAGGTGTTGGTGGTGGACGACGCTTCGCCCGACGGCACCGGAGCGCTCGCGAACGCGCTGGCCGCTCGCACCGAACGCGTGCACGTCCTGCACCGCCCCCGCAAGGAAGGGCTGGGGCCGGCCTATCAAGCGGGATTTCGCTGGGCGCTCGATCGCCGGTACGACGAGGTGATCGAGATGGACTGCGATTTCTCGCACGACCCCTCGGACCTTCCGCGATTGGTGGCGGCGTCGCGGAGCGGGGCGGATCTCGTGGTCGGCTCGCGGTATGTACCGGGAGCCCGAATCGAGGGCTGGCCGTGGTACCGTCACCTCTTGAGCGCCGGCGCCAACCTTTATGCCCGCGCGCTGCTGGGCCGATCGGTCCGAGACTGGACGAGCGGCTTCAAGTGCTTCCGGCGCGCCGCGCTCATCGCCTTGCTGGACAGCGGCCCCCCGGCCAACGGCTATGTCTTCCAGGTGCAAGGCACCCACCGCGTGATCGGGCGCGGCGGCCGTGTGACGGAGGTGCCGATTGTGTTCCGGGAACGCACGCGCGGCGCCTCGAAGGTCCGCTACAACAGCGCCGTGGAAGCGTTTGTCGCGGTATGGAAGCTGCGAGCCGGCCGGTGACCGATCGCTGCGGGCTGTCGTGGCGCATCGCGCTCGCGATCGGCGCGGCCACGGTCGCGGTCTTCTCCCCCGCTCTCTGGAACGGGTTCGTCGATTGGGACGACCCGATGAATTTCACCAACAACCCCCATATCCGGGGCTTGGATTGGGCCAACCTGAAGTGGATGGTCACCGCCATACACTTGGGCGTGTATCAGCCGTTCGCGTGGTTCGTGGCAGGCGTTGAATACGAGTTGGGAGGACTCGATCCCCGTGTCTACCACGCCACCTCCGTGCTCTTTCACGCGGCAACCGCTGTCGCGGTTTATGCTCTCGCGGTCCATCTGCTGTCCGACCGCGTCCGCTCGGTTACCGCGCTGCGCCTGTGCGCGGGGATAGCGGCCCTGTTCTTCGCCCTGCATCCACTGCGCGTCGAAGCCGTGGCCTGGGCCTCGGCGCAAGGGTACCCGCTCTCGGCGCTCTTCTACGCCACGGCGCTGGTCGCGTATCTCCGCGCGCACCGTTGGCCCGAGACCGACACCGGTTCGGTCCCCTCCCGCGGCATTCGCGCCGGCTGGTTTGCCGTGGCGGTCGCGGCCGGCTTAGTAGCGTGTGTGTCCAAGCCCGTCGCCGTCACCCTGCCCGCCGTCTTGCTTGTCCTGGATTGGTATCCGCTTCGTCGCCTGGGCGGAGGTCGACCCTTGTTCCGCGGCTCGGCCTCAAGGGTCTGGATCGAAAAGCTTCCGTTCGCTGTTCCTGCGGCGCTGGTGGCGGTGGCCGCGCCGATTGCCCGAGCCAGCATCTCCGGGGGCGAAGATTACAGCCTCGCTGCGTTGCTTGCGCGAGCGATCTACGGCTTGGCCTTTTATCTTTGGAAGACTGTGATGCCTTTGGGGCTTTCGCACTACCACGCGTTCCCCCCGGACAGCAACCTATTGGAACCGCGCTTTCTCGTCAGCGGGATTGCCGTGGCGACGATCGGCACCGCGCTGTGGATCTGGCGACGGCGGAAGCCCGAGACGGTCGCCCTATTCATCGCCTACGGAGTCATGCTCTCGCCGGTGCTTGGCGTCATCTCCCACAGCATCACGCTGGCGGCGGATCGGTACGCCTACTTTGCGAGCATCCCGGTCTCGCTCGGGCTCGGGGCCTGGTTTCTGACGCTGTGGAATCGAACCGAGTCCCGGTCCGGGGGTCGCACACTGTTGATCGTGGGAGCAGCGGTTGCGCTGGGAGTCTTGAGTGTGCTGACCTGGAATCAAGTGAAGGTGTGGCGTGACCCCGGAACCTTGTGGGCCCACGCGGTCGCGGTCGCGCCCAAGTCGGCGAGACTCGCTTACCAGGTTCACAACAACCTTGGGCTGTTCCATCTCGATCAACGCGCGTATGACCTGGCCCTCAGGGAATTCGACCAGGTGGTGCGTCTCAACCCGGATGGGTATAAGGGCCACTTCAATCGAGCGCTCACCCTGGCCCGGATGGACCGGACCGAGGAGGCCATCGCCGCGTATCAACGCGGTCTCGAGTTGCGACCGAATGACCCGACTGCGTTGGCGCACCTGGGGGAGTTGCTCGCCAAACAAGGCCGGTTCACGGAAGCCGAGGCCGCGTACCTGCACGCGACTGCATTGACTCCCCACCCGGACCTGTTTAATTCCCTGGGGATCGCGTTGGCCGAACAACAACGCTTCCACGAGGCCGCGGAGGCATTTCGTCGAGCCCTGGCGCTCGATCCGAATCACGCGGACGCGCAGGCGAATCTGAACACGGCACTGGCCATTGACGCCGCGTCCGGGAACGAGCCACGCTGAGAGGTCCTCATTTGCGGCCGCAGGTTGGACCGGTGCATCCGCGGCCTCGTCCCCGCAACACGGCAGGAGAATATTGTTGAGCTGCGAACTCTTCCCGGTTGGACGGAAACAAGTGTAAAAAAAGTCAACAGTTACTAGTTCGCTGTAACCTATTGAAATATCACGGTCTTTTTAGTTTGCTTTGCTCAAGTCTTGTTAAGAATTCTGACAGCCAGGGCAGCGAACGAAGTACGATCTGTTAATTTTCATACAGTTACGATGGCTTATTCAGGTCGCTCAGACTGGCATGCGATATGCTTCGAAGTGGTAATAAGCGCAGCTAGTATGCTCCGAAATGGTGAGAATTTGGTGATAATATGAAAAAATACGGATTGGGAAAGGTGGCTTTCGTCTTGGCCGTGACAACGCTCGGACTGGGGCTGGCTACAGGTTCGGCCCACGCATTGGTGCTGACCCCTGACGACGCTTTCGGGACCTCGGACGATAACAGCAACTGTGACGCAGCGTGTCTCTTCGTTGAGACCGGTATCCTTGGTTTGACCCTGCTCTACAAGCAAGACTTTGGAGGGGGTGAGGATGGAATCCTTGCGGGTTCCTACGCCACGGAGTTCTCCAATACCCTGGAAGATCCGGCCGACTTTACGATTACATATAATGGTCTTGGTGAGTCTGCCTCGTGCCCGGAATGCATCCTTGTCGTGAAGGATGGCAACCACACTCCCGCTCAATATTTCTTCAACCTCTGGGATCCGTTTCTTTGGGATGGTATGGAGGACATCGAGGGGATGGGCTTCTGGCAGGAGCCGGAGAAGGGCACGATTTCCCATGTCGCCATCTATGGGACAGCTACAAGGGTTCCTGAACCGGCCTCGCTGACGTTGCTTGGTTTGAGCTTGATAGGGATTGGACTATGGCGGTTGACGACGCGTAAAAAGGCGCGCGCCTAGTCTCTTCTGACATACGGTTTCACCAACGAAGGCCAGCCCGTTAGCACGACGGGCTGGCCTTTTGTTCTGGAGACGATCCTGACGCCCTCCCACACCGCGTGACGGCTCGACTCCCGGAACACCCGTCCTTCTGCCGCGCACTGGGCCCGGCTCAGTTAGCGGCCGCCAGCCGCGCAAATTGCTGCTTCATGGCATTGATCTTCGTGAGATAGCGGCTGACGTCGTGGTCGCCGCAGCGCTGGCTGGCCATCAGCCGGAAACCGCGCGCGACAAAGGCATGGCCCGCTCCCGCGCCGCACAGGTGGATCACTGCCGCCAGATGCTGCTTCTGCTGGAGCGGGGCAGTGGAGATCCGCCGCCGCTCAAGCGCCCTTGCGACGCCGCGATCCAGCAGAGCCGCTGTCAGTTCGATGGCGTGGCTCGGCACCACGCGCGTATAGAGACCGTTGAACCAACACGATCTGGTGTCGTCCCAGGGGCCGATCTCGGCGACCACGTGGTCGTGGATGCAGTAGCGCTTGGCCTCGCGGAAGGTCGCGTCGGTGATCTGGTACATACCGACCGCGCTCGACGCGGGTTGGTACAGTTCGAAGGGGTTGCTGGTCACACTCCACCGCCAGTACGTTCGCGCCACGGGGTTACCCGCGCCTTCGACTTGGGCGAGCGCGGCCAAAAACTCGGGCGTGATCACGGTGGTCGAATGCTTGCTGAAGAGCGGCCCGTACCTCCGCCACGTCTCGGACGGGGTCTTGGCGAGCGCGTCGCTCACCGGAAAGAACAGCTCGGTCGGCTTGCGAATTGTCTGGTACACCCAGTTGGCCGCAGACCAAGCCACCACGATGACCACCGCACAGACGAGCAGCCGGACCGCCGGCGGCGCGGCCACAATCGCCCGCAACACACGCCGGGGCAACCGCGCGGGACGTTGAACCCGCCGCAGACGCCGCCTTCCGGGAACCGCTCTAGGGGTGCGCGAACGCGACTTGGCAGCCACGAGGCTATTATGCCTCAGTAAGCGGCTGACTGCAGGATCGCTTGAGCTGAGACTCCGGTGCGCTTACCGACCTGCAGAGGGACGTCCATACAGCGTCCGGGCCTTGCTCAGGTGTTTGATCGCCTCGGATCGCTTCCCGAGCTTTTCATACAGCAGTCCGAGGTTGTAGTGGGCGTCGGCGCAGTCGGGATCGCGATCAATGGCTTGGCGATAGCTGCGGATCGCCTCGTCGCTGCGCCCGAGATCGTCGAGGAGCGCGGCCAGGTTGAAATGGGGAATCGGATCAGCGGGCGCGTGCCGCATCGCGGCGCGGTAGTGCGCCTCGGCCTGCGCGGGTTTCTTGGCCTCCTGGTAGAGGCAGCCGAGATTCACGTGGGCATCGGATAACGTTGGATCGAGTTGCAGGGCTTGGTGGTAGGCCCGCTGCGCCTCCTCGGGTGAGGATTTCTCAAGCTCCGTCGCCAGTTGGAACCATTCCTCGGCCGTACGAGTCGTACGGGTTGAGACGCGGGCTGGTGGAGTAGCTGCGGGCGCCTGCGGCAACGCCGCCTGTTTGGCCACGGTCTGGACATCGAACGAGAACAAGAATTGTCCCGAGTCCGGTTGCCAGCGCGCGGATCCGTCCCAGGCCACGATGCGTCCACCATCCGCGTAGATGGTGAGGCTCGTCAAGTGTTGGTCCTCCGGCAACTGGCGTTTGAGCGAGGCGAGCATTCTTCGAATCCGTTTCATGGGAACGCGGGAGTCGAGCAGGCCCTTGGTGGTCTTCAGGAGCAGGAGATCCTGGAAGCTGAACCGGAGGCGCCGCCCCGGGCCCCGGTGCGGAGTGAGAAAACCCGCGCGGACGCATGAGCGGACTTGCTGTTCAGGCAGGTCGACGATCTTCGCCGCGTCGCGGGTGGTGAAATGCGTCACTTCCTGGCAGCCTGGGCCTTCTTCTCCGGCTTCTCCGGCGCGGCCTCGGCGCGCTTTGCTTTGACGGCCGCCTTCTTCTCCTGCGGAACCCGCTTGGCCAGGCTCTCCTTGAGCGCTTCCATGAGGTCGATCACCTGGGCGCGCTGGACCTGGGGACCGACCGCGGTGACTTCCTTGCCTTCGACCTTCAGGTTTACGAGATCGAGCACTCGCAGCCGGTAGTCGTCCTGATACTGCTCGGGCTTGAAATCGGTGTTGGACAAATCGTCCACCAGTCGCAGGGCGAGCTCCAACTCACCGTCTTTGATCTTAGCGGATTCCCCCTTGTCGATTTCGCCGAAATTTCGCACTTCATCGGCAAAATACATGGTATGGAGCATGAGCCCGTCATGGGCCGGCCTGATCAGAACCAGGCTCTCTTTGCCGCGCATCACGAACTTGGCCACGGCGACGCGATCGGTCTTGGCCATGGCCGAAGCCAACAGCCGGTAGGCCTTTTCACCCCCCTTGTCAGGACCCAAGTAGTACGTCTTTTCGAAGTAGATCGGGTCCACCTTGGGGAGCGGGACGAATTCGGCGATGTCGATGATCTTCGACGCCTCGCCTTCCAAGGACTTCAGCTCCTCGTCGGTGATCTGAACGTACTGGTCTTTGGAGAACTCGTAGCCTTTGACCAGTTCGCTGCGCTCCACCTTTTCGTTGCACACCGGGCAAAACAATTGTTGCTTGATCCGGCTGCCGCACTTGCCGTGGAGCTGATTGAACGACACCCCTTGCGAGGAGGCGGCGGTGAAGAACTTGACGGGAATGGAAACCAGACCAAAGGAAATGGTGCCCGAGCCGATTGAATGAGGCGGCATCGCGTACCCCCTTTTAGAAGGAGAGGTTTGAACGGTACCATGAAAGCCCCTATACTTCAAGAACGCGCAGCGCGCCAATGGGTGGCGCGCCGTCTCCATGCGCCGGACGCACCTCACGCGTGGCGCAGCACGCGTCGCCTTTGCGGGATCACGCCCGCACCCACGAGGCTTTCACCGTGCCAGAGAACAAGACTCCACCACTCGATGCCTACCGGGCTAAGCGCGACCCCGAACGCACGCCCGAGCCGTTCGGCGGCCGGGTCGGAGCCGCGGGCAAACGCGTCTTCGTGGTCCACAAACACGCGGCCCGACACCTCCACTACGACCTGCGCCTGGAAATGGACGGGGTGCTCAAGAGCTGGGCCGTGCCCAAAGGCCCCTCCGTCCAACCCGAGGTCAAACGCCTGGCCGTGCACGTAGAGGATCACCCTATCGAGTACGGTGATTTCGAGGGCGTGATTCCAGCCGGAAACTACGGCGCCGGCGCGGTGATCGTGTGGGATCGCGGGTGGTACCGTTTGGTCAAAGAGGGTGACCCACTCGAGCAGCTCGCCAAGGGCAAGCTGGAGTTCGAATTGTTCGGCTTCAAGCTCCGAGGCCGGTGGACCCTTGCCCGCATGGCCAAGAAGGACAAGGAATGGCTCTTGCTCAAAAAAGCGGACAGGGGCGCCCACGAGACCGAACTCACCGAGCGTTACCCACAGTCGGTGGTCTCGGGGCTCACTCCGCAAG
Organism: Nitrospirota bacterium; assembly: GCA_040757335.1. NCBI lineage: Bacteria > Pseudomonadati > Nitrospirota > Nitrospirota bacterium. Next base: position 13,955 of record JBFLXB010000045.1, read on the forward strand.
AACTCCTTGATCTTCCCGCCAAACAGGCGGCGTTGCGCGAGCGGATCGACCGCCTCAAGGCTCCCAGGCGCGAGGTCTCGCCGAAGCAATCCTTCATGCTGGCCACGCTCGCGGAGCAGCCGTTTTCAGGCAAAGCATGGCTCTTCGAGGTCAAATACGACGGGGTGCGGGTGCTGGCCTCTCGTCACGGGGACGCGATCGAGCTGTACGCGAGAAGCGGCCAGGTGATCACGCGGCGCTACCCGGAGCTGCTGGGGCCGCTGCGCGCCTTGCCGATGGAACAGTTTCTCATCGACGGCGAGATCGTGGCGCTCGACGACAGCGGCAAACCGAGCTTTGAACGCCTCCAGGCGCGCATGGGCCTCACCAACCCCCGCGACATTGCACGCGCGACAACCGCGGTCCCGGTGGTCGCGATCTTTTTCGACTGTCTGGCCTTGGACGGCCACGACCTGCGGCGCCTCCCGCTCCTGGATCGCAAGGACTGCCTCAAGCTGCTCCTACCGCCTCTGGGCATTGTCCGCTACGGTGACCATGTCCTCGAGCACGGCGACGCGTTCTTCGAAGCGGCCTCAGGCGAGCGACTCGAAGGTATCGTGGCAAAGAAGCTGACCAGTCTTTACGTCGGCGGCCGCTCGCGGGACTGGATCAAGGTCAAGTGCCAGCGCCGGCAGGAATTCGTGATCGGAGGCTACACCAATCCCCAGGGCGGACGACAGTACTTCGGAGCGCTGCACCTTGGGATCTACGACGGACCCAACCTCGTGTACGTCTCCAAGGTCGGGACCGGATTCGACGAGCAGTTGCTGAAAACGCTCTGGGAGGACCTTCAACGGCTGGGGCGGCCGTCTTCGCCCTTTGCGACCGGAACTCCAACCGGCCGGGGCCACCATTGGGTCGAACCGAAGCTGGTCTGCGAAGTGCGGTTTACAGAGTGGACTGACGGGGGTGGGATTCGTCATCCGGTCTTCTTGGGCCTGCGCACAGACAAGCGGCCGGAAGAGTGCCGGCGCGAAATGCCGGTGGACGTGCCGATGGACGCGGCCTTGCCCGCGTCCGCGCCGCCCGAGCCGATTGCCGCCGAACCTGTCAAGATCACGAATCCCAAAAAGGTCTTCTGGCCTGACGAGGGTTACACCAAGGCCGATCTGATCGCGTACTACGAGGCCGTGGCGCCGCTCTTGCTGCCGTATCTGCGGGATCGGCCGGTGGTGCTCACGAGATATCCCGACGGGATCACGGGAAAATCCTTTTTCCAGAAAGACGCGCCGGAATTCGTGCCAGCCTGGGTCCGCACCGAACGGATCTACTCCAAAGAGGCCGAACGCGAGATCGACTACTTCATCGTGAACGACGCGGACACGCTCCGCTACATCACCAACCTGGGCACGATCCCGCTCCACCTGTGGAGTTCTCGCCTCGGATCGCTGGACCGGCCGGACTGGCTAATTCTGGATCTGGATCCCAAAGGCGCGCCGTTCACCGACGTGGTGAAGGTCGCGCGGGAACTCCACCGGATTCTCGACGAGCTGGACCTGCCGAACTACATCAAGACCTCGGGCGCGACGGGCCTGCACGTCCTGGTCCCGCTCGGCGCCCGGTACACGCACGAAGAGGCGCGGACCTTTGCCCGACTCCTGGCCACCCTCGGAATGCAAGCCGCGCCCGACATCGCCACGCTGGCCCGTCCCATCCGATCGCGCGAAGGCAAGGTCTACATCGACTTCGGCCAGAACGGCCACGGCCGGACCATCGTGGCTCCTTATTCGGTCCGGCCCCTGCCCGGCGCGCCCGCGTCGTGCCCGCTGCAGTGGAAGGAGGTGACGTCGCGATTGGACCCTGCTCGCTTCACGATCAAGAGCCTGCCGGCCTACATCGACAAGACGGGTGACCCCTTGGCTCCCGTCTTGACCGGCTCCATCGATATGGGCGATGCAATAGCGAAGATCGAGGCTGCGTTAGGCAAAGAGTAAGTTCTGGAAGTCCTTGGCGAGCGCCGGGCCGATTCCGGATTCTTCATGCTTGAAATAGATATACGTGTCCCGCCATCCAGCGCCAAGCCGTTTGACGGTCTCCGCCCATTTCCGGAGATCTTCGGCATCGTACCCCTCGTCGCGCAGCCTGAAGTACCCGAAGTCGGCGGTGGCGACCACCGGCGTGGTGCCGTTCTCGTTGTCCGCGATGCAGAGCGCCACGTTCCGGTTTTTGAGTAGATCGTAAACGTCGTCGCCAAACCACGACTCGTGGCGAAACTCGAACACCGGCCGAAGGCCTGACGGCAGGAGCGCCAGCACGCCGTTGAGTCGCTCCAGGTGGTCCGGGTTCTTTCGGAAATACGGGGGAAGCTGAAACAGGATCGGCCCGAGCTTGGGCCCGAGTCCTCGCGCCGTGTCGAGAAAGTAGCCGAGGTTCTCACCCACGTCCTTGAGGCGGGCGTCGTGCGTGATCTTCCGAGACGCCTTGAGCGTGAACGCAAATCCGTCCGGGGTCTCCGCGTTCCAATTGGCAATGGTCTTGGCGTTCGGCATCCGGTAAAAGGTGTAGTTGATTTCGACCGTGCGGAACCGCTCGGCGTAATGGGGCAACATCTTGGCGGTGGGGAATTTCTCGGGGTAGAAACTGCCCCGCCACTCCGGATAGTTATAGCCCGACGTGCCGACCCAGATCGCCACGTTTCCCCACCCCAACACCGGTTGTCTGCAACTCGAACAACTGAGGTGTGACGTGAGTGCCTGCAACGAGCAGCCGACCGACAGCGATGGGCAGCTTGAACCGGCGCGGACCCGCGCTGCCGGGATTCACAAACAACACACCCCGTTCCATTCGATGCGCCGGTTGGTGCGAGTGTCCTGAGACGACCACGTGGAACCCGGCCGCCGACGGGTCAACATCGAGATCGGCGAGATTGTGGATCACGAAGACCACGGCCGCGCCAACCTTCAACACGTTCGTTTGGGGTAACGCCGTGGCCCAAGAGCCCCTGTCGTTATTGCCGCGAACCGCGGTGACGGGCGCCACTCGCCACAACTCGTCGAGCACGACGAGATCTCCAATGTCACCCGCGTGGATGATGAAATCGCAGCCTCGCAGCGCGTCCACGGCTTCGGGCCGCAGCCATCCGTGCGTATCGGAGATGAGGCCGACCGTGAACGTACGCGTTGAGAAGGGACCGAGAGACACCGTATGCTTGGAAAAGCGATTCCGTTCGCTATTGTGACGCCCCGGGGATGCCAGATGCAACCCCGACGTTTCGAAAGGAGACCCTATGAAGATCGGAATCTTGGGATCGGGTGATGTAGCGAAGGCGTTAGGGAAGGGCTTTCTTCAGCACGGCCACGACGTCATGCTGGGCACGCGCGAGCCCGGCAAGCTGGCGGAGTGGGCCAAGCAGCATCCCAAGGGCCGCGTGGGGAGCTTTGCGGACACGGCCAAGTTCGGCGAGTTGGTTGTCCTGGCCGTCAAGGGCAGCGTGGCTGCGAACGCGCTGCACACCGCGGGCGCGGCAAATCTGACCGGAAAGCCCGTGATCGACGCGACGAATCCCCTCGCGGACGCACCGCCAGTCAACGGCGTGTTGAAATTCTTCACCACGCTCGACGAGTCCCTCATGGAGCGCCTGCAGCGGGAGTTCCCCGCCGTGCGCTTCGTCAAGGCCTTCAATTCCGTTGGCAATGCGCGCATGGTCAACCCGCAATTCAAAGGCGGCAAGCCCACCATGTTCATTTGCGGGAATGACGAGACGGCGAAGAACACGGTGCGGGGAATTCTCGATCAGTTCGGCTGGGAAACCGCGGACATGGGCCAAGTCGAAGCAGCCCGAGCCATCGAGCCGCTCTGCATGCTCTGGTGCATCCCCGGGTTCCTCAGGAACCAGTGGACGCACGCGTTCAAGCTGTTGACGTAGAGAGCGAGCAGATCAGCCGCGGTACCCCACGCCCTTGGCCATCAGCGCCGCGCAGAACAGCAACAGGACGACTCCTACCAACTCGTAGTGAATGAGGGACCGGAGCGTTCGGATCTTGGAATCACTCACCACCGGGACCTGTCCTCGTTTCACGGATTTGCCCCACGACAGAAATTCGATCGTCGGATAGATCGAAAGCAAGCCCACGATGACGAAGAGCGAGAGCTTCGCGAGAAACGGGATGCTGTGAAAGTAGTACGACGATCCCCTCTCGAAATAGAACACGCGCAGAAACCCCACCACCAGCACCACGCCGGCCGCGATCCCGAAGACCACATCCGCCCGTTGGATCTTTCGGGCGCGCGCGACGGTCAACTCGTCCCGGATCAGGACTAATTCAACGACCAGGGCCGCAACCAGGGTGAACGCGGCAAGGTGGTGGAGAAAGGCGAAGAACCAGGTCATTGCATGACCACCTGCTTGTAGGGACCTTCATTCCTCTCCCTCATAGTAGTCGGGGTCCTGCCCATCGGGGCGCATCACCTTGTGCTCAGGCGAATGCACCAGCCACTTGCCGGTGTCGGGATAGTGGCAGGACTCGCCGATCGGGTTATCGGCCACCACGTAGAGGACCAGGTCCGATGACCCGTTGTTGATCAGCTGGTGCGGCTCGCCTGGTTCGAACAGAAACGCGTCGCCGGCTTCGATGGCCGTGGTCCCCTGCTGGTGCCGGACCAGACCGGCCCCCGACATCACGTGGTAGAACTCCCACTGCGCGCTGTGCGAGTGATAGGGCGAGTGGATCTTGCCCGGCGGGATGCGGCAGACCTCCACGTCGAACGGATGCCGCTCCTTGAAGTCCGTGGACTCCGGCTTCCGCCCCAGCGCGATGGAGATTTCCTTGCTGGCCCCGCCGAACTTCCCTTTGGGCGACGCCCACGCCTCCTCGGCAATGTCCTTGGTATTCACTTTGCGCATGTGTACCCCTTGCGGCACAAATTCAGGGTACACCGCGTTGGACGCGCACGTTGCCGTGGATCATGCCCTGCATGGTGGGCTCGAAGAAGTGATCGAGCTCGGTCGACTCCGGCCGGCTCACCTCGGTGAGCTGGCGTTCGATCTCTGGCGGTAGTTCGATCGCCAGCGCGTTGAGATTCAACTCCAACTGCTCCCGCTTGGTGGCCCCGACCAGCACGCTCGTGACCTGGGGTCGTCCGAGCACCCACGCGAGCGCGACCTCGGTCGGTGTCTTGCCGAGTTCCTTCGCCGCCTTGAGCAGCACATCTAAGATCTCCCAATTCTTTTCGCGCTTGGCAAATTTCTCCAGGGTCGGGTTCCCCGAGTCTTTGTAATCAAACACACGCCCCGAGCCCGTGATCTTCCCGTCTACCCGTTTGTATTTTCCAGTCAGAAAGCCGCTGCCGAGCGGGCTCCAGGGCACGAGCGAAATGCCCGTCTCCGCGGCGAGCGGCAAGTGTTCCCGCTCCAGGCTGCGCGAGACCAAGGAATATTCAAGCTGCAAGAGCGCGAGCCGCTCGTACCGGTACGCCTCAGCGAGCGTCTGGGCGCGGGCCGCATACCACGCGGGCACGTCGCTCAACCCGATGTGCCGCACCTTGCCCGCCCGCACCAGGTCGTTGAGCGTGCTCATGACCTCTTCCACCGGCGTCACCCGATCCCAGGCATGGAGGATGTACACATCCACATAATCGGTCTTCAGGCGACGGAGCGAGCCTTCGAGCGCGCGGAAGATGTTCTTGCGGCCGTTGCCGCCGGCGTTCGGGTTGCCCGCCTGCGCATTGAACGAGAACTTGGTGGCAATGACCACCTCGTCGCGCACGCGCGCCTCGTGCACGAACTCCCCCAGCCACGTCTCGCTCTCCCCGCCCGCGTACATGTCCGCGGTGTCGAAAAAGTTCCCGCCGCGTTCGCGGTACAAATCGAACATGGCCCGCCCCGCCTGCTTGTCCGCTCCCCACCCATACGTCATCACCCCAAGACCGAGCGGAGACACCCTGAGCCCGGTGCGGCCGAGCGTGCGGTAATCATTCATGCGTTCCATAGAGGCCTCATTGCCAAGTCTGTGCGGAGGAGAGCAACGACAGGAGTACTATTACCACATCGCGACGGGCTTCAGCCCGGGACTACTCAGTTAAATAAATCCGTCCGCATTTATTCCCCGAATCCGTCCGCATTTATTCCCCCGAGTGTGTGCCAGACTTAGTTGAGATTTGAGAAGCGGCTCCTGATGTGGTGAACTGGTGTCGCCGAAGACACCGAAACTCACACACAGGAGGAGCCGCAACATGAGGACAGTACCGAAGTTGGTGGG
>JBFLXB010000046.1 GCA_040757335.1 Nitrospirota bacterium
CAAGATCCAAACCATCAAGAAACGGGCGTATGGCTTTCGCAACCCCGAGCACTTCAAGACCGCCATCTACTTCCACTGCGGAGGCCTCGACCTCTACCCCGTGACCCACGGAATTCCCGGATGAACCGAATTTCGGATGGCGTGTTTGCGATGCTCGCGGGTTTGCACGACCCGGAGTGACGCATGAACGTGGGCCAGACGCTGTTCGCGCAAGTCATGGAGTTCGTGCCGTGGAAGACCTTCGGACGCCTCATCGAGCGGCACCAGGGCGATGCGGGTGTGCGCACGCGGGGCTGCGCCGAGTTGTTTCGCGTCATGGCGTTTGCCCAACTCACGTGGCGCGAGTCGCTGCGCGACATCGAGGCCTGCCTGGCGGCCAATCAGACCAAGCTGTTCCACATGGGACTGAAGGTGCCGCCGGCTCGCTCGACGTTGGCCGATGCGCTGAATCGGCGAGACTGGCGGATCTACCACGCCCTGGCGCAGCGGCTGATCGCCCGCGCCAGAGCGCTGTATGCCCGCGAGCCGGCGGTGCGGGATCTCGATGCGAGCGTCTACGCGCTGGACTCCACCACCATCGATCTGTGCTTGAGCCTGTTCGACTGGGCGCCGTTTCGCTCCACCAAGGCGGCCATCAAGCTGCACACGCTGCTGGATCTGCGCGGCGCCATTCCCGCCTTCATCCACATCCGCGACGGCAAGCTGCACGATGTGAACGTCCTGGACCTCCTGCCCGTGGAGGCGGGAGCCTTCTACGTGATGGATCGGGGCTATGTGGACTTCGAACGGTTGTACGCGCTGCATCAGGCTGGGGCGTTCTTCGTCACCCGGGCCAAGGCAGGCCTGGATGCGCGGCGCGTGTACTCGGCCTCCACGGACCGGACCCGCGGCGTGATCTGCGATCAGCGCGTCCGGCTCAATGGCTACTACTCGGCCAAGCACTACCCGGAGCATCTGCGGCGTATCCGCTTCAAAGATCCCGAGTCGGGCAAGACGCTGGTCTTCCTGACCAACAACACGGCCTTGCCGGCCTTGACGATCGCGGCGCTCTACAAGAGCCGCTGGCAAGTGGAGCTGTTCTTCAAATGGGTGAAGCCGCATCTGCGCATCAAGCGCTTCTTGGGGACCAGCGAGCACGCGGTGAAGACGCAGATCTGGTGTGCCGTGGCCACCTACGTGCTCATCGCCATCGTCAAAAAGGAGCTGCATCTCGATGCGTCGCTCTACACTTGTCTACAGATCTTGTCGGTCTCGGTCTTCGAGAAAACCGAGATTTCATGCGCCCTGCAGCCCGATCGAACCCCATCCGAACCACCACCGACCACGGATCAATTGATTTTGTTCGACAATTAACCGGACACTACTGATCAGTACGACCGATTCAAAACGGCATCGCCATAGCTCGCAGGGGCTGGCTGCCTTGCACCATCCCCCCGGGCTTCCTCAGGAGATACGGACCGCTGATCGAAAACAGGCCCGCGGATTGATCCCACGTGCTCGCTTGGCTCTGAATCGACCGCCCATCGGCCGTTGCCACCTCAACGCCGCCGGTGAGCTCGGTGATGCGCGTCTTGGGATCGATCGTGGCCTGACGGGCGGTAACGGTTGAAACCGGGCGTCCGTCCCGGATCACCTTCACCGTGAGCCCGTCGATCCGAATGCGGGTGACGACGCCGAACTGCTCAACGGTCTCGGCCGGAAGAATCTGAACAACCATGTCGTCCGACACCACCACGGGCGGCTCGCCCTCGCGTTGGTGGACCTCCACATCGAGATTTTCGAGCACGGTCTCTTTCAGCGGATTGAGATAGACCATGCCGAACTTCCGCTTCGCCACTTCGATCCGATCGGCCTTGAGACGTAGCCGGATGTTCTCACCGTCCTGGGCGGTGTAGTTAATGCCGTCCATCCGAAACACGTGCACCGGCCGACCGGACCTCGGTCGTTCCTGCGTTGCGTCGCCCCCAGCCACGATCTGCTGCACGACGCTATACAGCAGGAACGCGACCCCCAGGATGACCCCGCTTCCAAGAATCAGGGGAAGAAGCTTCAGACGCCGCATACGTCACCTCACTGATCGTTACGAAAACAGAAACACCCGCCACCAACATACCGCCGATCTTCAGTCGACATCGCCGCCCCGGCGCGCGGCCCAAGGACTCACAGATCAGCCCAATTGAGCGTTCCGGAGTCATAGTCGTAGTCACCGTTGCCGTCCGTATCCGCCTCGATTTGGAGCGTGGTCGACGAGAGAGCGGTCAACCGCGCCTTGGTCTGCCCGTCGCCCGACGCGATGAGGACTCCCGATGACGGGTAGGTGTCGCTGACATTAGTCACGAATGGGGTTGGCGTTGACAGATCCACGTATCCGAAGTCCGGGTGATAGAACCGTCCCGAAAGGGTCTCCTCCACACTCGATGACCCTTCGGTGACCGTAACCTCGTAGTTCTCCGCCCGAAAGACTTTGCCGGTCCCATCGTCCCTCATCAAGGTGTTCATCGTGATCGTTGAGGACGAACCGCTGTATGCGGCGTTGACGGCACCCGCCATGGTGAACGACTCTCCCTCGAACTCGACTCTCAGGCTCGAGGTGGTCATCAGGAACTCGATGTCGTCTGTTGCGAAATCGAATTGACCCGACGCGCTGGCGCTTCCGCGAGTCGTCACCCCGTCTACGCAAAACGCGTCGAAGTTAAGGCTCCCGGTAAACTCTCCGGTCGCATCATTCATGTTGACTCTCGTATTGAGATGTCCCCCGCAGTCGCCGTCTATCGTGTCCGTTTCGGTCACCACCGCACCGGCGGCCACCTGTTCGGGTGACGAGCCGGCGCGCAATTCCCCAGCGGCGCGTTTCACCGATCGAGACAGGGCGAGGGGAAGAGATTGGCGCGTTGACACGCCGACTCCAGCCTGAGCGACTCCGACAACGGAGAGCGGTCCGCCCACGCTGCCGCCGGTATATGCTCCGGCTGCGATTTCTTGGGCATTGCTTCCATCGATCACGACCGGCGTTGTCAGCCCGGTGTATGTGATTCCGCCGCCATCGCCATCTCCGTCACTGCAACCGATGATGAGCGGCAAGCTGGCCAGGACTACCAGCGCAGATATCCTGGATCCCCGGCTACACATTCGTCTCATCACCGCGCGCATGGCTCCCTCCGTATCAGACTTGACGTTGTTCGCGTCTCCGACTGCAGCAGCCCCTCGCCCCTTGAACATCTCTAGGGTATATTCTTTTCGATCACCACATCGTCGACATACCACCCGGAGCTGACGCCCGCCCCGTTTCCATTGACCAACCCGAAGAGGAGACGCACCTTCTTCCCAGCATACGCGGAGAGATCCACCAGTGGCCGCGTCCACACGTTCCCGGAAGTCCCCACGTATGACGAGAGCTGTGTCGCCGCGCTCCACACCCCTGGAGAGATCTGTTCCTGTATGTAGACGCGTCCATAGTCGTTATCACACCCGAAACAACCCGGGTTCAGCGCAAACGAGAACCAATGCCAGAACCGCAGATGGAGCTCTTCCGTCGCCGTGATCGCCGGCAGCGTAATCGACGGACTCACCAGACTGCTGTTGATATTCTGATAGTTGCCATTCAGCACCGTGGCCGCACACGTCGTACTGGCGTTGTGACATTCCCCGGGCCCCGCGGTGGGCGGACCGCCGACTTCCCAGGTCCCGTTGTTTGCCCACCAGTTGCCAAGACCACCCTGAAAATCCTCCGCAAATGGCACGATGTTGTTGGCCGGCACGACATCGATGGCGACATCGTCCACATACCACCCGGAGCTGACGCCCGCCCCGTTTCCATTGACCAACCCGAAGAGGAGACGCACCTTCTTCCCGGCATACGCGGAGAGATCCACCAGTGGCCGCGTCCACACGTTCCCGGAAGTCCCCACGTACGACGAGAGCTGTGTCGCCGCGCTCCACACCCCTGGAGAGATCTGTTCCTGTATGTAGATGCGTCCATAGTCGTTATCACACCCGAAACAACCCGGGTTCAGCGCAAATGAGAACCAATGCCAGAACCGCAGATGGAGCTCTTCCGTCGCCGTGATCGCCGGCAGCGTAATCGACGGACTCACCAGACTGCTGTTGATATTCTGATAGTTGCCATTCAGCACCGTGGCCGCACACGTCGTACTGGCGTTGTGACATTCCCCGGGCCCCGCGGTGGGCGGACCGCCGACTTCCCAGGTCCCGTTGTTTGCCCACCAGTTGCCAAGACCACCCTGAAAATCCTCCGCAAATGGCACGATGTTGTTGGCCGGCACGACATCGATGGCGACATCGTCCACATACCACCCGGAGCTGACGCCCGCCCCGTTTCCATTGACCAACCCGAAGAGGAGACGCACCTTCTTCCCGGCATACGCGGAGAGATCCACCAGTGGCCGCGTCCACACGTTCCCGGAAGTCCCCACGTACGACGAGAGCTGTGTCGCCGCGCTCCACACCCCTGGAGAGATCTGTTCCTGTATGTAGATGCGTCCATAGTCGTTATCACACCCGAAACAACCCGGGTTCAGCGCAAACGAGAACCAATGCCAGAACCGCAGATGGAGCTCTTCCGTCGCCGTGATCGCCGGCAGCGTAATCGACGGACTCACGAAGTTGCTGTTGGTATCCGGATAGTCCCCGTCAAGTATCGTCGCCGCGCAACCCGAAGATTGGTTGAAACACTCGTTGGGACCCGAGGTGGCAAGTCCAACCTGCCAAGTTCCGTTTGAGTCAGACCAATCACCCAATCCGCTCTCAAAATCCTCGCAGAAGATCGAACAGGGCGGCGGTATAGCTATCGTGAAGGAATACACGGCGGGCGAGGCATCGACGTTACCCTCGCGGTCGGTGGCAACCACGCTGAATGTGTGTGGGCCCTCCAAGAGCCCGTCGTAAGTCTTTGGACTCGTGCATCCAACAAACCCGCCACCGTCCAGGTCGCACTGGAACGTCGAGCCCGGCTCATTTGAACTAAACGTAAATGTCGCCGAAGTGGAACTCGACGGGTTCGGAGGGCCGCTCTCAATCGTCGTCTCCGGGGGCGTGATGTCCTGCACCTTGGTCCACGTGCGCACAGCAGGGGATGCATCGGGGTTACCCGCCGGATCCGTGGCGAACACGCTAAAGACATGGTCGCCGTCCGAGATATTGTGATAGGTTACAGGACTTGTGCAGCCAACAGCCGTCCCATTATCTAGTTTGCACTGAAACGTGGAGCCCGCTTCATTCGATTCAAAAGTGAACGTCGCTTCCATGGAATCGGTCGGGTTCGGGGGACCGCCGGTGATAGTCGTCTCCGGGAAAACATCGTCGACGACCACCGTCCATGAGCTAGTTGCCGGTGATTTGTCGGTGTTGCCGGCCGGATCCGTTGCCCTGACCTTGAAGGTGTGGGGGCCATTCGCGAGACCGGGGTAGGTCTTTGGACTCGTGCAACCAACGAACGCGTTCCCGTTCCCGTCCAGCTCGCATTCAAAGGTCGACCCGGACTCGTTCGACACAAAGGCAAACGTTGCGGTGCGAGAACCGGATGGATCCTGCGGACCGCCAATAATCGTGGTTTCAGGATCCGTGACGTCTCGGTCGTCGAAGATCGTCCAGGCGTAGCACGCGGGCGTGGGGTCGTTGACGCCATTCTGATCGGTCGCCACCACGCAGAACGTGTGCTCACCAAACGAAAGCCCGTCGTAAAGCTTCGGGCTGCTGCAGTTGGTAAAGCCGCTGCCGTCAAGTTGACACTCGAAGGTCGAGCCTGCCCGACTGGAGACAAAGGAAAAGCTCGCCGACGTCGACGGGGTGTTCTTCGGAGGGGCCGCGGTGATGGTGGTCTGCGGTCTTGCGATCTTCCTCAGAAACTCAAAGAGGTCGACCGGTGTGACGACCACCTTGGTCTCTACGATGATAACTGGGTGTCCGTCATCGTCGATATCGACCGTGACCCGGGTGCAGGCCACGCTCGCCCCGCCGATCTCGCCGTCATCCCGCCAGTCATGGAGTGCATCGTCGGCATCATCGCTAAGATTGACGTCGGCAATCGTCAGGATCTGGACCACGGTGTTATAGACGTTGACGATCGCGATCCTGTCCTCAGCGCCCGTCCCGGCCTCCAGTTCATTCTTGAGCGCCTCCACGTCCTCGCCCAATTCCTCGACCTTCGTCGCCAACTCCACGACCTTCTGTTCCAACGCCGCAAGGTCGGCCTGGGTGACGGCCTCTTCCAGCTTGCCAGGGTCAACGCCGTTGTTCCCCCGGCTGAGGTCGAAGTCCTCTCCGAGGTTCAGCGCCTCCTTGATGAATCGCTCCAACATCAGCGCGACCGACGTGCTGGCCGCGTCCACTTCTCCGACGTTCATTGTTGCGGGTGCGTTGTCGGGGACTTTGATCAGTTTCATCACGACCATATTGCCCTTCTTGGCCATGACGAGATAGTCCTGGCCCCGCGGCACATCGGAGATGGAGAACCCACCATCCACGCCCACGAGCGCAACTCCTTCCTTCGGATAGGCGATGCCGTTACGGAGGCTCGTGGCCTTGACACCCGCGCCCACGAACGGACCGTTGCCGGGCAAAGCCTTGAACAGGCTCCCCTTCAAGGAACCTCCCCCGGGAACGAACGCGGCGCCCTGAAGCGAGGTGTTCGGATTCGTCGGGGGCTGGGAGTCGCTGTCTCCTCCGCCGCTGCTACTGCAGCCGGCCAAGAGGGCAACCGTCAGGAGACAGCCGGAAAGGAACTTCGCGGATACGAGTACACGGTCTCGATAGATCTTCATGAGTCCACCTCCGATGTGCCTGAGAACCCCACCTGCCCCGAAAGAAAGATGAGGCACTGCCCAAAGGATTGGGCTGATGGTCTGAAACCAGTTGCCTGCAACGGTTGGCTTGGAAGAGGCTGGGGGGGCCAACCGAGGGTGTCTTCTTGCCCTGAAGAGGGGGCTAGCTAAAACACAACCAGAGTCAAAAGTCAACGGGTTTTCTGGAATCGTCTTCATTGTTGTGCCTGTTCCAAGACGACCTGGTACACCGCGTCCGAGAAGGCGCTCAGGATTAGAACCTCGCGATCCTCTGAGGATGCCACGATTGCCCCAGAAGACGGCCAGCCGTCCGGGTCCTCGATATGCAGAGGGACCATCGTGGAGAGGTCGACGTACCCGTGGGTGGGATGGTAGAGTCTCCCGCTGACGAGGCTCAGGTCCGTATCCCCCGGCAACTCGGCTGGAACTACCCGATAGCCTTCCAGCACATACGCCGTCCCACCGGATCCATCGATCAGTTTCAGATTGAGCGGATGGTTTGATGCCCCTCCCGCGTTCACCTCGCGCGTGGCGACCCGATAGGCCGTTGCGGCGCTGCTCCATACCGCCGAGCCAATCTCCGTGGCATTGACTGCTGAGAGTCGAACCGGAGTCCTCAACCCGGCATAGGCGGTTCCATCGGCGCTGAGAAACGACGGCTCCAAAGGAGTCCCTATGCTGTTCGCCGATTCAACATCGCCTGCCACGGCCAGCGACGCTTCTCGGAGGGTGCAATGGCACAGACAGATATTCGGGCCCCCGATTCGGCACTGTGGCGAATTCATTCGCTGCTCGCACTCGCTTTGGCATTGATCGATTTCAGCTTGGAGCTCGTCGTTCACACCACAGGAAACATGGGACAGCGCGATCCCCATGAAAATGGCTATCTTGACGGCATGTTGTCTCATGTCGGCGTCCTCCATCGCGATCCGCCAGGGATGCTCAGAACGTGACCGACAGGCCGGTGACCACCAGACGGTCCGTTGGGCCGGTTCGGGGCAAGCCCGGATCAGTATTGAGATCCTGCAGGGCCGCCAATCCCGCGTTGTCGTCCACAGGAGGCTGCGACGCTGCGGTATCTGCGTGCGGCTTCTTGCCCCACGCCGTGATCGCATACACGATGCCGACCACCGCCGCCACCGCCAACGCCACCACGGCTCCTCCGGCGATGGCATCCGAGCTGTCCTCCATTCCCGGGAGCTGGTCGGAATTGTCACGCCACTCCGCCGAAGCCGGTGAAGAAAAGGGCGCGAGCTGAAAAGCACCAACCACCAGTACGATCACTGCGATCATCGTCGTGAGGTGAGTGCGCATGTCTGATCCTCCTGTCATGATGTGGACTTGTGGAGGATGACGTAGGGTGGCACAGTCTCCGAGAGACCTGCAATCCACCACACGACATCCGGTACGATTGCGGCCGCGAACGGCTCATTGGGCCGCAATCCGGCATCTTCATGGCTTTGTCCTCGTCTTCACGGGAAGCAAGAGCTTCCGGCGAAGGCCTTTGATGTACCGGCGGCTGACATTGAGCCAGCTGAATGTTCCGTCGGCATTCATGATCCCGATTTGCTTTTCTTTAAAATCGACCTCTCGCACCTTTCGAATGTTGACGGCCAACCCCCGGTGAATCGTGAGAAACGCGTCCGGATCCACGTGGCCGCAGAGGTCCCTCAACGAGCGATGCGTAGCGAGGTAGACTCCCCTTGCGGTGCGGAGATAGAGTCGGTCGGCGCGGACGGTCTGGCTGGGAACTCCGTTGTCCGGAATGAGTCCTCGATGCAGAACAGACCCCAGAAAGACAAAGGCGACGTCCGACGGAGCGATCAGGGTGTAGCGATGCTCCGGGCCACCCGGTTTCCGGACCGCAAGAATCTGAAGCGTCGCGGAGTCGCCTGCCATTGCCGTCCCCTTTCTTCATCGCCGCACGCACTAGGCCATGAGCAATGGGCGTGCCCACGGATTTCAGGGACGGGTTGGTGGAGCGCTCTGCGCAGAAAACCCGAAAAATTTCAAGCAGGGATGGCTCACAGCGAAGGTCGCGGTGAGACCTTGACCGATCCGTGATCGGCGCCGTTCCATGCATGGGATCCATGCATGGAACGGCATCAATGCATGGGATGTTTAGGGAGCGGGCGGGGTGCTTAGCAGGACTGCGGCCGTGCCGGAAGTCTCATCCGTGGAGACCAGATCCAAGTCTCCGTCATCGTTCATGTCTCCCAAGACCACGGAGCTCAGCGTCGTCCCCATTGAGAAGAACCCTGGAGATCGGAACGTGCCGTTCCCCGCCCCCAAGAGGATCGCCACGACCCCATCTTCTCCGGGGGTCACCAGATCGAGGCGGCCGTCCTTATCGAGGTCCTTCAGGATAATCCTCCCCGCATTCCTCGACGCGGGATAGAAGGCTGGGGCCTGAAACGTCCCGTCGCCATTTCCCAAGAGGATGATGATCGTCTGGGAGGAGATGATCGAGGCAGCCACGTCGACGTTCAAATCCCCGTTGAAGTCGCCCAGGGCCAGTGAACTCATGATCCCGACAAGCTGTGAGGCAACGGGCTGGAACGTGCCGTCGCCATTGCCAAGCAGAATGCCGAGCGACTGAGCGTCGAACAACGCGGTCACGACGTCGAGATGGCCGTCCTTATCGACGTCCGCCAGACCAACGGCACCGACTGCTCCGGTCGAATACGCGACCGCAGGCTGGAGGGTTCCATTCCCGTTGCCCAAGAGCACGGCGACGTCACCGGACGCGAAATCGGCTGTCACCACGTCTTGAACACCGTCTTCGTTCAGGTCTCCGAGCGCGATGCTCACCGGCTGATCTCCGACCGAATAGAAGCTTGCCTCCTGAAACGTCCCGTCGCCGCGCCCCAGCAGCACGGCGAGGTCGCCGATAAAGTCACTGTCCGCGCCGGAATTCACCACCAACAAATCCGCGTTGGAGTCCCCGTTGAGGTCCCCGATGGCCAGGCCATTCGGATGACGGGGGCCCGCAGCTGTCGGCTCCACTGTCACGTGGAGGGCGGCGTTGAGCGTCCCTTCTGGGCTGCCGAGAAGCACCGAAACGCTATCCGAGGCCCAGTTCGTCGTCACCACGTCCAAGGCACCGTCATTGTTGAACTCACCGAGGCCGACGTCGCTCGGCTGCGGCCCGACAGTGTAAGTGGCCACAGCGCCGAATGCGGGGATGCTCGGTCTCGACACGGCCCTTTTGGCATCCGTCCCGAACATCACCTCGACCAGGTTGGAATACCCGTCTTGATCATCATCCTGAGTCTTGACAATAGGCGGTAGGGTGATTTGCGTGCTCCTCCCTTGTTCCAGGGCTACGCTCCCCTCGACCGTCCCGATGACCACGCCCAGATCCGGTCGGAGATACTTGAGCGAGTACGAATGGGTCCCCAGCGGAATATCGGTGCAGCGACCATCCAGGGTTTGATCCGAATCCACCGCAAGTAGACACGTCCTCCCCCCCACCTCAAGAGAGGCTGAGACCGCGGACAGCATCGCCTGGATCTCAGGGAACGATGACGACCGGATGGTCAGCGTACTCTGAGAACCTTCTTCAGAGGCGCAACCCACCACCAGAACGGTCCCAAGTATAAGAACGAAGCGCTTGATCTCTGCCTGATAAGGGACTAACCCCATCTTATTGCGCGACGATAGTGCCCGTGTCACTAGTGTCTTTCCCGCCGCCGTTGGCGATGGCGATCCCGCCGGCCACGGCAAGTGCCGCGCCCAGCCAGAGCCATGGATTCTTCCATATCGAGCGCTCTGGCTTCTGGGTTTCTCCTGTCGTGCGCAGAGCAAGCGACTCGACGGTCGGGCGCTCGCGAACGGTCACATAGTACGGTCTGGCTTTGGTTCCGTCTGTCCCTGAGGCGCCGGACTCGTCGACGGCCTCAACGAAGTACTCGATCCCCTTCGCGAATGCTTCAGAGACCTTGAGCTCACACCCAAAGGTATTCCCGCTCAACCTCGTCATTTCGGCACTGTCGTACTTCGCCGCGCCTCGCGCGCGATACCAACAGCGAACCACCGCGAGACGGGTTCCGCCTTCGACCACAGCCTGAATCGCCATCGTCGTCCCCAAAAGCGGCAACGCAGGAGGAGTGTGCCGAACCACCGGCGCCGTCGCATCCGGCACCGCCGCCAACGCTCGGGAGACGGTCCCGGGGACTCCGCCGATCGACAGCGCAAGATAGAGGCTGAGCAGGACACGCATCCGGTTATGGTCCGCTTTGAACGCGACCCAAGACGATCTCCCGGATCTCGACACCCTTTTTCACCGGGTGCTGGTTCTGGCCCGTCGCCTCGGGGACCTTCTCCGAAATATAGCGAAAGAGCTCATTGGTCGTGATCAAGCCGTCTCCATCCACGTCGCCGCGATGAAGGGCCTCCAAGAGGTAATAGGTGAAGACGCCATGGCGGAGATCGTCCCGTTCGATGCTGACTTCGTTCGCCTCACTGGCTGCCAGAATCACTCGACCCTTCGCTTGGGCCAGGCGATTGAGATACGTGTCTGAGATCGAGGCGCGGAACGCCTGGGTCTGGATCGTTCGGCTGCCGATCCCGGTGGCCCCTGAGAAACAGGTGTCCTGCAGGACAACCACCCGTTCGGCCGAGAAGCGGGAGAGGATCTTCGCGATCTCGGCCATGGGCAACGCGGTGGAATACAACCGCCGTGGGTCTGCATCGTGGGGCAGCAGGTATTTCTCGAGGCCGTCGCCGTCCAGACTGCTTTGGTCGGGCTCCGGCGCTCCGTGACCCGCATAGAAGATGATCACCATATCCTGTTTGCGGGCCTTCTGCTTCAGCTCGACGCCCAGGACATCTTTGAGCCGCTGAAGGGTGGCGTCTTCGTTCAGCAACAGCGTGACCTGGGTCCGGGGCACCTGATTCTGTTCCACGAGATAGTCATAGAAGGCCGAGGCATCCGCATCCGCGTATCGCAGTCCGGTCACGTTCTGGTACCGGCTGATGCCGATCACCACCGCCCAGACCGCTCCCTGCTCGGCAACATACCGAACTTCAACCGTTGCTGATCGCGACAACCCGTTCGTGTCGGTCGCCGTGACCGTGATCTGGTTCATCCCGGGCGTGAGGCGGATGCTCCGATCCACCAACACCGACCCCTGCGTTCGGCGTTCCACGATTCGCAGATCGCGAGTGCGCCCCTCAGGGTCTGGAAGCGGCGCGCCATTGAGCTCGATCATGACCCCCTTCACACCTTCGTCATCCAGAGCCTCCGCCATGAGTCGAACCACCGGCCCTGAAACCTCTTCCTGATCGGTCGGAGCAATGATGGTCACGACAGGCGGCGTCGCACCGAGGCTCTCCGCGGAGTAGACAGCGGCTTCCCAGGCCGACGCGGAGGCCACCAACGATCCGCTCGTGGTCAGGGCCGCTACGGTCATCCCTCCGTCGATTCGCCGCGTCTCCACCAGGTCTCCCGTCGCGACGTGCCAGAGCTTGACGACACCATCTCTACCCGCTGATACCAGGGCCGCCCCATCGTGAACGGACGCCACCGCCAGGACCTCTCCCTCATGAGCAGGGATGTTCCTTGGGGCTTTGCTGTGATTCAGTTCGAAGAAGACAATCCGGCCTTCCGCGGTCCCGCAAACCAGGGTCTGACCATCGGCGCTGAATGCGAGTACTAGCGGAGTCACCGTGGGGTCGAAGAGGACGTGAATCGGCTTGTCCCCTGCTTGACCAGGCTCCCATATGCGGATTCTCCGGTCTAACCCTACCGCAGCCAGCCTCTGTCCATCGTCACTAAACGATATATCCCGTATGACATCTGAATACGGGGTCGCGTAGGCCAACCGTTTAGCGAGGCGCCTTTCCTTGACATCCCAGAGATAAACTGCGGCATCCGCTCCCCTTGTTCCAGAGGCTACCCAACGTCCATCCGGGCTGACTGCCAACGAGGACACATGCCCCCCGTGATCCCGGAGGATCACCACGACCTCTCCCGTGTCAGCATCCCACAAGGCAACGCTGTCAGAAGCACCTGCAGCAAGCCACCCGCCATCGGAGCTAAACTCGACGGCCAGCACGTCGCCCCTGAGTTGTTCAAAGGAAGCCAGTGTCGTCTGGCTCAGAACGTCCCACACAAGGACACGACCCGAACTCCCTAGCGCCAGACGGCGCCCGCTTTGGTCCAACGCCATTGAGTGAATCGGACCTTCGAAGTGCGCCGTCGCGGTTGGCGCGGCTACTGGAGCCGCCGAAATCGGTCTGGGGCCTTCCGGTTGCGAGGTGCCCGGACTCGGCTCACCACGGACAGCGCGACCACACGCCGACGACAGCACCGAGGATACCGCTATCAACACGATCAGGCTTCGAAGCCCTACCGGCGCATGGAGATAGACCGTGTTACGCATTGCCAGTCCTGTTGTCAAAGTGGTTCTTGACCAACCGATCCATCCCCTCGAAGTACTTCTGCGGCAGATTCTTCGCCCGACGTCGCAATTCTGCAGTCGCGTCGGCACCAGTCTGATACTGATGAGCGACCTTGATGAGGTTGCCGTAGTATTCCTGGATTCTCCTTTCCAGGACGTCAACCGAGCCAGCCTCTCCGGCGACGATCCTAGCCGCCCGCTTGAAATCCAAACCCGCCTCTGCAAGAACCATGAAACAGATTCCCTTTAGCCGCGACCCAACCGTGTTACGAGCGACGCCAAGAAGGTCCGCGGCTTCGCCGATATCGAAGCCATTCTTTCGCAGACTGAGAAGGAGATCCCGATCCGACAGGACTCCTCCGGCGTCCAGTCTCTCCAGGAATCCATCGCCGATGGGTCCCTGCACCGGGGGCGTGGTCGAGGCCGGCTCTTCCAATTCGAGGTCGTCTTCGGTAATCCGGTCACCTTCAGCCAACGCGACCCCTTTTCGGATCACGTTTCTGAGCTCACGAATATTCCCCCGCCAATGGTACGACTTGAGTCTCCGCATGGCCTTTGCCGTAATCCCGGTGACAGGCCGCCCCGACTCCAAGGCGGATCTCCTGAGGAAATAGTCCGCCAGGACTTCGATATCATCCGGCCTTTCTCGTAGCGGCGGAAGCGTCAGCGTCGTCGCGTTGAGCCGGAAGTACAAGTCTTCTCGGAATCTTCGGTTCGCGACCTCGACACGAAGGTCACGGTTCGTGGCTGCGATGACCGCCACATCCACCCGGTCCGGCGACGTTGCGCCGATTCGGTCGACCTCCCCGGTCTCAAGCACTCGAAGCAGTTTCGCCTGAAGCTCCGGTCTCATCTCGCCAATTTCATCGAGAAAGATGGTCCCTTGATCCGCCAGTTGGAATTTCCCCTTCCTATCCGACACGGCAGTGGTAAACGAGCCCTTCACATGACCAAAGAGATCACTTTCGATCAGATTGTCCGGAATACCCGGAATGTTCACCGTGATGAACGCTTTGTTGGCACGAGGTCCCATCTTGTGGAGGGCCCATGCAAAAAGCTCTTTACCCGTTCCTGTCTCGCCTTGAATCAAGATCGGGTTGTTAACGGCCAATGTCCGCTTCGCTCGCTCCAACCGTTGGAGGACGCTACGATCCCGCGTCACGATTCCGAACTCTTTTTGCAGCCGCTCCACCTCAACAGTCGTTTTCGGTTTGGGAATCACCTCGACGAGCACATCGCGCGTTCTCTCTTCGAGTGTGCGTAATTGCCCAACCAGTGCTTCCTTCTCGCGAGCAGCCTCCTTTAAGAGGTTCTCCATCGCTTCAATCCGCTCAAGTTTCCCTTTCTCCTGACCCTGCAAGCCGTCGAGATCGTATCTGAGATTCGAGAGCTCCTCCTGTCGAGTGTCCAGCAGGTCTTCCTTCTCCCTGAGCGCCGTGGTGACGGCCGTGAGGGCCACCCCGAGTTCGCCTTTCTCCTCTGTTAGGCGACGCACATGATACTTGATGCGTTGGTTCTGATAGATCAGGACGAAGGAATACGACAGGCACCCCGCGACAAGCGGTGAGAGCGTTTGCAGGACGACACCCTCGGTGAAGGAATAGAATGCCAGACCGAGATACACCGCACAGAGGAGGGCGATTGATAACACGCCGATCCACCAAGTGGTCGCGACGGCGGCAACGGCGGCGAGCAATGAAAGAGCCAGAATGATGACAAACATTGCCCTACCGTCCAGGGTCGAAAGGTATTGGCCGGTAAGGATGGTGTTCAGGGCGTTTGCATGGATTCCTCCGCCCGGGAAGTCCTTTTCGAGAGGAACCGGTTTGAGATCGTAGCCAGTTGCGGCATTCGAGACGATGCACATCTTGCCTTTCATGATCAGAGGCAGTTGCTGGCGTCCCTCCTGGGTATCCCATGCCGTTAGGATATCGGCAAAGGAATAGTGATTGAAGGTCTCGCGCCATGTCCCGGCAAAGTTGACGAGGAGCATGGCTTCTCGGCCCACCTTGATCCGCTTGTCCTCATCCCTTCCATTGCCGTCAGGAGAACCTCCCTGAATCACAACGTGATTTGAGGGGTTAAGAACTAGGTCCTCAGGGCGAGCGTGGTAGAACCCCGTTAACAAGGCAAGGGAAAACGCCGGCACAATCCGGTCCTGTGTTCTCACCAGCAAGGGAACCCTTCGGATGATCCCATCCGGATCTCTGTTTGCCGAGATGTGTCCGATTCCCGCGGCGGCCCGACGGATCTCAGGGAGAGGCCCGACCTCCCGGGTCACGGACATCATCGCACCCCCGCTCTCGAGTTCATAGCCGGTCGGCAGCACGACGTTGCGCGCCTCGCGCAGGACCTCCGAAAGGGCCCGATCTTCCTCCTCGGTGGCGGATTGGTTGAAGAGGACGTCGTATCCGATAACCGCCGCTCCGGCTTGGGAGAGAATTCGGATCATCCTGGCGTGATAGGTCCGATCCCAGGGCCATCGTCCGAGCTTCTCGATGCTTTGGTCATCGATGTCCACCAGAACAATGTCCGACGAGGTCGGCAGCGTCGATCTGAACTTGAAGAAGTTGTCCACCACTCGATTCTCGAACTCCGAGAACAGCCCGTTGTCAGCGGCGAACGTGGCGACGCCGAGGGCACAAAGGAGCGCAATGCCACAGACATATACACCAGTTCTACGGTGTACCATGTTCTTGAGGGCCGGCCTCGGATTCTCTCTCAGCATCGGGTATCGGCACCACCGACATACCGGTTTCCTGGTCCGCAGGTTCGTCGAGCTTGACCCCGGGGACGCCGATAATGTCCACCGGTTTTTCAGGGGGTTTGGGCTTGATCTCTCTCGCGCGCTCCGATCCGTCCTTGTCTGCTCTCCGTGGAACGATCTCTATTTCCGTGTAAGCGTGTGCCCAGAGCTCGTCTGCCAGCCTCTTGGTGACGAGTTCGATGTCCTGCGCACTTCGAGTATCAAGCTGCGCGAATATGTGCGCGCTCCGAGCCACCCCTTCACCCCAAACGGAGAATGGCCTCTCGGTGGCGATCACCTTGATTCGTTCCACTCCAGGCGGACCCTGTACATGGATGGTGAAACCGGCATCTTCCTCAGGTACCATGTGAACACGACCACCGGCAACGAGTTGGTCCGATGAGGACTTGTTGGGAAAGACGATCTGCATCCGACCGCTTGTTCCCACGTCGATCAAGGTGATGTGCACGTCCCGGTTGGCACGGTAAAAGAAGGTCATCGTATCCCCGATCTCATACACCCTCTTGTCGGTCCAGACTTCCACCCTGAACGGTGAAGACTGCGGAGTGGCCGAGAGGAGCTGATTGACTGCCGATTGGTACTCCGTGAGTTCTTTATCAGACGCAGATGGGTCAACCGGGGAATGGGCCGTAGGGTGCGAGTAATCGTTCGCCCCTTTTGGGGTGTTACGGCACGCTAGAACCAGCAGGATACAGACGAGGGAGAGAAGGACCACATACTGCCGGGTCAGTCTGGTGGCCTTGCAGCCGACCGGCGCCGGACTGCTCGCGCCCGGAACCGGGGAGCGCCGGGCGTCTATCGGGTGAACAGGGTCGAGCTCAGCCGGCGTGTGATACCGCCCTGATGCGTCCATCGAAGAACCCATGGTGGACGAGACAGAGGAATTACAGAAAGGAGCTACAGCAGCCAGAGGGAAGGCTACTGTAGCGGGTACGTTACCGGAGGCGCACGAACGGTGTCAAGCGAAAACTCCTCAAAGGGTGGCTTTGGCGCCTCCAGAGGCCTTGATCGTGGAGCCGGCGGTCGGGATGAACCGACGACCTGCTGATTACGAACAAACTTCAGACCAGACCAAGCCGACCGATCCCGACGAATCCCCAACAAAAGCAAGGGGTCCGCCCGAATGATCGGTCAGGCTGGTCTGGTGGACTCAGCGTAGTTTGGCACCACGCTTGGCACCATCCTCAGGGAAGTCCATTAGTGAGGTGACCCAGGAAACGTGCCGGTACACCGGCTAGGAGCACCCGGGTGAACGGCGTTCTGTTGCTAATTAGGAATCGCCAGCCAGGTCCGCAGTCGCGGCGAGGACTACCCGGTCTTGGCGTATTCGATCTGGGGAGCGATGATGCGAGAGCGCGGGGCTGGAGCGAGTTTCTTGATCGTGACGTAGACCACGGGTTGTCCCTCTTCCGCGCGGGCCTTGGCGATTCGCAGGTTTTCTCTGCACAATGCGGCATCGTCTTGGGGAAGGAGCACGACCAGCGCGCCATCTGGAATGCTCTCCGCAAACCTCGGATGCTCGATCAGATATTTATCGAACTCTGCCCCGATCATGAGATTTTTATAAAAGGTCTTCGATACCCTTTTCACGCTTTTTTCTCCCCTTGGTACCGCGTTAAATATCCGCTCCCAGTTCCGGTTGATGTCTTCCTGCGCGAGAGTGAGCGCTTCGTTAAAGTCGACCTCCGGCAAAGGGATCTTCGTCGGTTTTCCCTTTGGGTGAAACAGATCCGCATGGGCAAACCCGTGCGCGGTGTCGTAGCGAATGATCGGACGCCATGCAGCATCCTTGAACGTTTCGTATTGGACCACGAACCGCCGTATTTTCCCTCCCTCGACCTGAAATGAAACTCGGGCTCGATTCTCCATATCAAAATAGCGGATGAACGCGCGCTGTTTCAACCGGAATCCGTGTTTGTGTGCCCAGTGTTGCGGGGAAGGATTGTAAGGATGTTATCGCGAAAAGACAAGTCCAGTAATGGGCATACGGTGCAAACGCAGACTCATCGCGGCGCACCGAAGTGTGCCGGTGATTTTTTGCCACGCCTCGACGCAAAGCCGTAAAGGTCCAAATCGCCCAGCCGTAAGAAATCGAGGAAATTCACACGGAAATTGCTCAGCACCTCCTGTACGATTCTCGCTTCGCGTGTTTCGCCGTAACCGTAGGCAACATCAAGGATCGCGTGATAGGTTTGGTGGTAGTACCCGGAGGTTTGCGACTTTATCTGGTTGATGGACTGCCCACACAGGTCGCCGATATTGGACGACCCAGCGTCGAATGCCGTTTCCAGAAAATCGCAGGTCGTAGGTCGTCTGTTTGTAACGCCCGTTCTTGTATACTATGGTGGCTCCGCAGGACAAACAGGATTTGGGGCGCTCTTCCTCGACCTGAATCACTTTGCTGAGTCGGGGTGGTCTGCCACGGCGGGTGGACAGTGCCCGTAAGGACTGCTTCGATCGATCAGGCACGGAGGGCCTATCGGTCTTCTCGCGTATGCCAGAGCCGCAAAACATAGACGGTGGACTCCTGAATCTCGTAGCGCAGTTCATAGTGCCCGACCAAAATGCGGCGCACCTCGCGCGGCGTAAACTCGTCCAGTTGTTCACCGATGCGCGGATGGTCCAAAAGGCGGGCCGGTGCTGCGGTCAGCGCTTGCACAGTGCGTGCGGCCGCCTGCCGGTTGACGGGGACGAGAAATTCGTACAACCGCACCAAATCCGAGAGTGCCTTGCTCGTCCATTTGAGCTCCATCACCGCGGCGCGGGCAGCGGCTGCTTCGTGTCGAGGCTATCCGCCCAGGCTTGAACGGCCTGGTGGTCGATGACGTGGCCGGCGTCGACGTCCGCCAGGGCGTCTAACGTCAGCTGCCGCCGTTCTTCTTCCTGCGCAATCCACGCGGATAACGCCTGCTTCACAATCCAGCCCCGTGAGCGCTCGAGGCGAGCGGCCATCTGATCGACTTTCTTCGCCAGCGGCAACGGCACATGAGCGGTTAACACCTTAGTCGTCATCACACCCTCCTTTGTAGGATCAGTTTCTTAATCATAATGATTTATATTGATTAAATCAAGTCGTAGCGGGGTATGGAAGGAGCAACTTGGCACCAACCTGGCACCAAAATCCGGCGCAAGAGGGAGGCGGCCGCCGAGCGCCTGCCTCCTCGCCCTACACGGTTTGAAGCACCGTGCGCCGAGCCAGGTACAATTTGGCCAACGCACAGGTCACCCAGAGCCGATGCCCATTCTTCGCCAGGCCCCGATAGCGGACTTGCGGAACCCGAAGATCCGCTTAATCACGCCGATGGTATGCTCGACCTTCGCCCGCACCGCGGACTTCGTGCGATTGCGGGCGTGGTCCGCCAGACTCAGTGGCCGGTTCCGATATGCCTCACGGTGCGTGAAGTCACGCGCCCCTGGCGCGACTGCCGCAATCGCGGGGCGCTGAGCCCCGACATCGCCCGCCGCCTGCCAAGAAGGAACTCGTGCGTCGAGAAAATCCCACGAGGGAACGGTTGCGGCTAAGGCAAAGGGAGGCGTTGCCGCGGCGAGGACGAGCAGCACGCTCAGCCAACCGAACCTTCGAAAATGAATCGGTGATTCCCTCCGCAAACCGCGGGTGATGCACAGAGTGCATAATCCACGCAACACGCGGTCCAACGAACTGAAGTTCGGCGCCCGCTGGCGTACGCGGTTGCTAATCAACATCTGATGCTTGAGCAGGAGGGTTTCCGCGATGATCGCCCTGACTCCACCCGGTCGGAGTAACCGAATGAGGGTGGTCAGCACTTGCACGAGGAGCAGCACGAGGTCTCTCCTGGGAGAGCGACCGTACCAGCTCCCACGAAGAATGGCAAGACGACGACTCGTCAATCAGGGTTTTGGCGCAATTACGAATTCGCCAGGACACCACCTGTGGCTGCCAAATTGGCCATTGAGCACCGCGCCCCTCATCCCGGATTCCGCAGTAGGCCCGCGATGAGGTAAGATGGCGCGGCTGATTCCCACGCATAATCCGGAGGATCGCATGCGCCACGCTCGCCCGGAGGCCTCACCGCTCTATCCGAAGGTGCGCTTTGGG